>JALVDE010000543.1 GCA_027009375.1 Gammaproteobacteria bacterium | reverse complement strand
TGGCACTGGGTAAACCGGCAAAAACCAGTTTGCCGTTAATGGCAATAGACGGTGTCGTCATCACACCCAGGCCCACAGCATAATCTATTTCTTCCAGAATATTGACTTCCCGCCACTGAATTTTATCACCACCCATGGCGTCGGCAATTTTGCATAATACCTCTTTGGCATGGCCGCATTTGCCACAGCCGGGAGAGGAAAAAATTTCAATATTAATGCTCATATTCTGTTCCTGAAGTTCTAACCCATTTATTGTTCACTTAACGTTACCTTGACCGGGGTAAAACCGGATTCAGTAATTTTCTGTTTGATCTGTTCTACATCAGCCTGCTGGCCTTCCTGCATTACGATATGGGCTTTTTTAGTATCAATATTAACGTCTGCCTGCTCAATGCCGGGCAGTTCAGACAGATTTTTTTTCACACTATAGGCACAGAATTTACAGCTCATACCTTCAATATCAATATCTATGATCTGAGTATTACCCGCCAGTACGGACATGGGAAAAAATAATATAAGACTCATAATAACCTGTTTCATGAACTATCCTCTTAATTTTGTCAGTATGTTGTTATCATAAATCCTGGAGTTAACTCCAGGTCAAGTTTTTTAAATATTGAGCCAGATTCGCAGGGGTAGGGCCAGAAAAGCAGCGAAAAAACCGATGCACCAGATCACCACAGAAAACCAGTAAATACGTTTATTCCACTTAAATACGCTGGTACAGGCCTCGCCCAGTTTCTTATCGGTCGGACAATGCCTGTCCGGACGAAACATCAGCCAGCCGGAAATCAGCAGCATAAATCCGGAAAAGCCAAACACCCATATTTTGTACTGACTGAGTGTGACCAGAAAAGGCAATGCACTGGTCATGGCAGCAACGGTAGCCCCCAGTCCCAAAGTAACAAAAATAATAGGCAGGGCACAGCAAACCAGGGTGCTGGTGGTGGTAAACAGGGTAAACCAGGTTAAACTCTTATTCATCAGTGACTTTTTAGTGGTTAAATTAAGTATCTAGTGCAGAGTTTACATGCTGGAGTTAACTCCATGTCAAGAAAAAGTTTTAAATAAGGGAAGTGGAGGAATGAGAGTTATATGAGCAAAGGGATTTATGCTATAAGCCCCTGTCTCCCCCTTTTAAAAAGGGGGATTTAAGAGCAGAACAGACACTATTTAATGGCTACTCTGGTCTGGCCCTTGCTGCTGGCTTCATCCAGGTGGATATAAAGGCGGCCATTTTTGTATTCAGCATCGACGCTGTCTTTATCAATATTATCAGGCAGGATAAAGGAGCGGGAAATTTTACCGAAATAGCTGCTCAGATGATAATAATCTTCTTTTTTGACTTCTTTCTTCATTTTCCGTTCGGCACTGACTGTTAAAGTATTGCCGCTAATGGAAATATCGATATCTTTTTTCTCTACACCGGGCAGATCAATTTCTATGGTATGCCGGTTTTCTTTATTTTTTGCCAGATTAATAAATGGCAAATGGCTGGCCACATTGGCCAGACTGGTTTTTGTTTTTTCAACGCCTTCTTTCAGACCTTCTTTAATATCTGAAGAAATGGTTTTAATGTCTTTAATAATATCCATCACACACCTCCTGCATATATTCTGTTTGTCTGCCTTAATGAGTAATCATTAAGGCAGACAACAATAAAACTAACTTTCTGAGCAAGCCTTAATCAGGCTGCTGTCAGAACAGGTATTACTTAATTTCAATCTTTTTAACCTGTTCTTCCTGTTTGGTTAGTTTGGGGACGGTAATTTCCAGAACCCCATTGCTGGATTCGGCATGAATATTTTCAGCATCAATGTCATCAGGTAAGGAGAACTTGCGTTCAAACCTGCCAAATGAACTTTCTACCTTGTAGTAGTCTTCTTCTTTGGTTTCTTCCTTGGTTTTACGTTCGCCTGAAATGGTCAGGACATTGTTATCAATGGCAATATTGATATCGTCTTTTTCAATTCCGGGTAAATCAACATCAATGTGATAGGCGAATTCACCTTCCCGGGTATTAACATCAGGTACGAAGGAAGAAACATTGAGTTGTGGAAACTCTCTGGTGGCTAAACCGCCATTGAAAAAGTCATTAAAAGAATTAAGACTGCGAGAGATTTCTCTTAACTCTTTAAAAGGGTCATAACGTGTTAAAGTCATAGCACACCTCCTAAATATAATTTCAGTTTTTTGGATTTAACTAAAGCCATGTTCTTTCTATTAGGAGTTATATGATCATATTTTCTAATTTCAAGACGTTTATAAAAAAAATTTAATTTTTTTGCTGTTTATTTGCTGAAATTACGGTGTAATATTCTGCTTGATATCCTGCAGATTTTTTATATCTTCACGTAATTGCTTCAGTTTCCTGTGGTAGTCTTCAGCGTCACCATAGTCAATAAAATGGTGTACCCGGTGGTGGGGATCGGGGGTGCGTTGAGCATGTTTTATCGGACACCAGTACTGTTCCGTGCGTGAACTGACTTCCCGGACAAATTCAATAACACCGTTGCCGTACCCGCAATAGACGCAGTTGATTTTTTCTATAATATTCAGATAAGCCAGATACTGCCGGTCGATAACAATGTATTTTTTCCTGTCAACAAGGGGAATGCCATAAACCCTGAAACAGGTATGCTGGTAGAATGAAACCATTAAATCCAGCATGGCAAAAGGAAAAAACAGACCGTAAATAATCGGGGCAGTAAGAATATGCCCTAAGTGGGCATTAATAAGGTATTTTAAAAGGCCGGTTTTTTCACGCTTCTGTAAAGCTTCGATGCTTTTTTCAAACTGGACCTTACCTTCTTTAAGTGTGTAATGAAACAGCTCACGTTTTTCCTGAAGTATCTGATCCCAGGTCTGGGTAAGTTCATTTTCCAGTGACTTGAGTCGTTCAAGTATTTCATCAATATTGGGTTTTGGCATAATTTAATCCATTTCTTCTGATAGAATAAACTATAGGGAATATAAGTTGATATTACAAACTTTCTGCTAATAAATCATTTAACAGCTCCATATCTTCATAGTATTCATTTATTCTTTCCCATTTGCCAACAATAGGCCACCGGGGTGAAAAAGAAGGACTTAAAAACAGAGCAATTTCCGTATGAATACCAACTAAGGAAACTTTTTAAAATGCCTGAGAAAAAAATAGCAAAACTGACTTTATTGCGTCATGGTGAGTCAATCTGGAACCAGCAAAATCGTTTTACAGGATGGGTGGATGTATCGCTTAGTCGGGAGGGTATGGAAGAGGCAACTCAAGCTGGAGTGCTGTTAAAGGAATATCGTTTTGATCTGGCATTTACGTCTTCATTATTGCGAGCGCAGGATACCTTATATGAAGTTCTTAAACAGAACCGCTTTTGTGATCAGTATATGCGTATCCATGAAGCTGGAAGTGAGTGGTATAAACATTTTTCACCCTCAAAAGATGATCTGATAGAGCTTAAAATTTATATTTCAGATAAACTTAATGAGCGTTTTTATGGCGATCTACAAGGTCGTAATAAACAGGAGGTTAGTCGTGAATTTGGTGCAGAACAGGTTCATATCTGGCGTCGAAGTTATGATGTTCCTCCGCCTAATGGTGAAAGTCTGGAAATGACGGCTAAACGAACCATCCCCTATTATCAGAAGCATATTGTGCCATATCTGCAACAGGGGAAATCTGTCATTATTACAGCGCACGGCAATTCTTTACGTGCTTTAATTATGCATATTGAATCCATGTCACCAGAACAGATTTTAGCTTATAATTTAGAAACCGGAACACCGCATATTTATTACCTGAATACCGATATGAGTATTATGGATAAACGGTTATTAAATAAAGAAGTTTAATTATATCTGTCCGGTTTTATTCTGGCCGGTTAGTAAAAGTAACAAGTTAGATTTTAATATAAGTCCAGCCATCCTGGAGGTGATCAACAATTTCATTGATAACCGGACCGTGGACTTCTACACCTTTGATCAGCTGGACATCGACGCCATTGGATTCCAGCCGTTGAATGGTGTTTCTACAGGCTACAAATTCAATGTTTTTATGCTGCTGCATCATTTTTACAATACGGGCTTTATAAGGGCTCTTATCCTTACGCAATATGTCCATGCCGTTGGAATTAGCCAGGACCTGTATAACCCCGCTTTCTTCCAGTTTATCAAAGCGATCCAGTAAGGCCTCGGCCTTGGCCAGAGCCTTGTCAAACAGCTGTTTATCATTCTGGGCAAGATGAATAATGATCTTGTTATCCTGGGCTTTAACCGGCTGTAGTTTAATACCCAGTAATTCCTGTTGCTGGGGAGTGATGCTGCTTTGATGAGAAACAGCATCGGCCTGGTTATCAAGGTATTCATGACCAAGCCAGCCTGAACTAATGCCTACCAGCAGTGTTATGGAAGCAGCAATACCGGCCGGGATAATGACCGGATTTTTTGTATTACTGTGATGTACCGGTGCCCGGAGAGAGGCATAACTGGCACGCATCTGCATTTTTAGCTGTTGTAAATTACGCACTTTATTGCGTAATTCGCTGTCATCCTGTATGGCCGATTCAATTTTCTGAACTTCTTTTTCGTCCAGCTCATTGTCGACATAGGCATTTAATAATTCATCTGAAATCGAAATGTTCATTGGTTCTACCAAAGTCCTTATAGGTGATGTAATCTAACGACTTTATTATTATAACTCAGTTCATGCTGCATGGCCTGGCGGGCCCGGTTTAAGCGGCTCATAACCGTACCGACAGGGATTTCAAGTACCTCTGATACCTGATTGTAGGACATCCCTTCCAGATCCACCAGGGCGATGACCTGACGTTGTCCCATGGGTAACTGACTTACTGCATTGCGTACCTGGGTAACGGTACGTTCACGTTCATGGATATTGGCCGGTGTTTCGTCACTGGCAAAAAGCAGTTCATCAATATCCGTAAATTCTTTTTTGCGACGTAAATAGTCCCGCCAGACATTATTTAAAATAGATATCACCCAGGCCTCCAGTACTTCCGGATTTTTGAGTTTGTTCAGGCTGACTATTGCCTTGGTCAATGTATCCTGAACCAGATCATCAGCCAGCATGGTATCGTGACACCATGAATAGGCAATGCGGAAAATCCGGTCCCGACTGCTTTCAAGCCGTTTTTCCAGTTGTTTATTCCTGAAACAAAAATTTAAAATCGACATATACCACCTACCACAGGAAACGTTTAGATATCGTTTAAGATTTTAGTCTTTAACTGTTTATACTCTGCCTTGTCAATCAGGCCTTTATCGAAAAGTTTTTTCGCCTGGGTAAGGCGTTCTTCGATTCCGGCTGTTTCTTTAACAGGAGCAGAGATCTTTTTTTCCATGGTATTTTGTGTATATGTTCGATGAGTTTCTGGTTCAGGTCTTTCTGCATAATCTGGCTGGCAATCCAGTTTAACCTTAATTTCCTTCGGAATAGGGTCTTTTACAATACGGCTGTATTCTTTACAGCCGGGTTTTTTAATAACCAGCTTGCTTTTCACCATATAGGAAGTGCCTTCCCAGTGCGGTTCAAAGATGTTTTCACCTTCAAACTTCATTGGTGTAGTACCGACTTCCTTATCATCTACAACCACTCTGGCACCTGGAGGATCCGTAATAATGGCAGACTGGCTGTCAATATTGACATAATCACTTAAAGTAGCGTTGGAGCAGCCTGAAAGTGTTCCGATGGTTCCCAGTAAAAAAACGCTCAGTGTAATTTTTTTAATTGTTTGCTTTTGTTCAGGTCTTGGTGCTTTGTTTAGTAACAAAATTCCTTTTGACTTTTTTCTTGTCGATAAAGTGCTCATTAATTTTCCTTTGGTAAAGTTTATTATGTTTATTATTTTTATTATGTAATTTTTTATAGTTATTATATGTGGGGAATGATTATTTTACGAACAGGATGCAATTGTTCACAGTTAAAATTTCCCCCACTTTATATAAGACGTAAGAGGGCTATTATTTATTCCATAATTTTTAAAAAAATATGGATTATTTATTTGTTGAGTATAAAAGTATTGAAAAAACAACAGGATAGAAATAAGAGTGCGTGGGCAGGATACCCACGCTTCGGGAAGTATACAGAAAACAGGGAAAAATTAAGTCATTTCCCCCGGATAATCCGCAATTCCCGGATTCTTGCTCACCCCCAGTAATTTAGGATGATTAATTTTATCCAGTCTCAGGACATTATCCTTGCCCTTTTTAGCCAGAATATAATCCCGGAC
>JALVDE010000542.1 GCA_027009375.1 Gammaproteobacteria bacterium | reverse complement strand
GGCATGCAGGTAATTGTCCAGCTGGTGCTGCTGTCTGGGATTAAGATGTTTTATCTCTCCACCGATAAAAGTGCATCGTGCAGGATAAGGCTCAAAATGGATATAGCGGACATCCACATGACAGTCAAGCTGCAGGAACCCCATATCTATATGACAGGGAACCAGCGGATTCTCATCCACAGGTTGCGGCCAGTAACCTTCTACGGTAAATAATATACCATTAGTGGACAGGTTGCTGACCTGTCCCTGGTACACCGAATCACGGATAGTCACCATGGATGGGGAATCAATATTGACCCGAAAGCCTTTACGGCGCTGACCTTTTTCAATACGGGCCGGGATCTGTATTTCATACAGGATATCCCCTTCATCCAGAATAATATTACTGACTCTGGAGTGAAAAGAATACACTTCATGTTCTTTATTAGCCTGAGATTCAACAAAAACGGGATCATTGCGTTCCAGAATTAAAATACCATCCGGTGACTGTTCCGCTACAATCAGGCTGCCGCGTTTCTTATCAAGCGTTACAGCCCGGGTTAATACGGGTACACCATCAGAGGAAAAAATAGTCAGGCTATTCTTATCTTTTAGCTGATAGATAAACTCTTCCCGGAGTAGTTTTTCCAGGCTTTCAGTAGCACGATCCTTATGAAACAGTTTTAAATTTAAAAAATCAAATAAAGCCATTTTTATTACCTGCCTTGCGGCAATATTTTGCCGTTAAACCTTGCCCCATTGTGTCATTCTTTGAATTTTCTGCTGTCTTGCCAGTTCAGTTTCCGGTGTATATTCCAGATACTTCTGGCTGCCCTGCTCCAGTTCCAGCAGCTGAGCAAAAAAAGGATTCTCCTCCTGCTGTGAATCGGCCTGTCCAGCTACCTGCATTTCACCTTCATTTTTAAAATCACTGCGGGTAATTTCAGCAATTAAATAGTCTCCCAGATCCTGCTGTGTTTCATGTCTTACAACCGAATTAGTCAGTGCACTGAGAGCACCGCCTATTCCCCCGATTAAGCCTCCAAAAACCACTCCACCCAGCAATCTGGAACCTTCACTGGCTTCATCATCGGTCTGTTGGCGATAGAATTTGGAAATAATAGGCAAATGCTGCAGGGGATTGATAATATCCAGAATATCAGCAAAATCAAAGCCGTCCTTTCCCCAGAACGGTTCATCTTTTTGCGCCGGTGGCTCAGTCACTGAACGGGAAATTTGAGAAATATAGGTTTGAAGAGACTGCAGTTCCATAATTCAACTCGTGCCAGTTTGGTTAATTCATTGTAGTTCGAATGATGCAAACTTTAAGCCAAAAAAAAGCACATCGTTATTGATGTGCTTTTTTAATACGGGCAGATACCCGAATTTCAGAATAGAGCTTCTAATTAGTGTCCATCCGGAAATTGCCTTCCTGGCAATTTACCGGAACGCAAAAGAAAAAGTGTGATTTTTCTTTTGCTCCATTTTCAACGACTTACCGTCGTTAAAAATGAGCGGCACATCCATGTGCCGCAAGTGTGCATCAATAAATGGATGCACACTAATTATTAATCATGATGCAGAAGGTTTTCGCTGGTATAACCGTCTTTTTCCAGAATTTCGCGCAGTCGTTTCAGGGCTTCCAGCTGGATCTGACGGACACGTTCACGGGTTACTCCAATTTCATTACCCACTTCTTCCAGGGTCGCCGTGTCGTAACCATGCAGGCCAAAGCGACGCTCCACCACTTCTCTCTGCTTATCATTAAGCTGAAGCATCCACTTATCCAGATTGTCACGCATATTTTCATCGCGCAGGAAAGCAAAGGGCTCAGGATTAACAGTATCAGGAATCGCATCCAGTAAGGGCCGATCCGCATCGGTTCCCATGGGTACATCAATAGAAGAAATACGTTCATTCAGGTTGAACATCTTCTGAACATCTTCAACCGGCTTGTCCAGCGCCTCGGCAATTTCTTCCGGAGTAGGCTCATGATCCAGCTTCTGGGTCAGTTCCCGGGCAGCCCGCAGGTAAATATTGATTTCTTTAACGACGTGGATAGGCAGGCGAATGGTACGGGTCTGGTTCATCAGCCCACGTTCTATGGTCTGACGGATCCACCAGGTGGCATAAGTAGAAAAACGAAAACCCCGTTCAGGATCAAATTTTTCCACTGCACGGATTAAACCCAGATTACCTTCTTCAATTAAGTCCAGTAAGGGCAGGCCACGATTAAGATAGCGTCGGGCAATTTTAACCACCAGGCGCAGATTACATTCAATCATGCGCTTGCGGCCTTCTTCTATACCCTTTTGAGCCATTCTGGCGTATTTCACTTCTTCTTCCGCGGTAAGAAGTGAAGCAAAACCAATTTCATTCAGATAAAGACGGGTTGCATCCATATCACCTCTGGACAGGGAACGCCCGGAAGTTTCTTTGTCAGCAATCACTGTTCTTTTTTTTGCTTTAGGTTTTACAGCCGCTTTTGAAACTGGACGGGAAGCAGTGTCCGCAGTATTAAAAGCATCGATTTCAACCGTTATATTAGTTGCCTGCACAGCCAGGTCATTATCCTCATTATCAAACACTTCAATCAAAGTATCTGAAGACAATGTACTTATTGTATTCAGACCATGATCTTTAGATTCCATAGATTCCATTAAATCACCCCTTATTAATGGTTTGGCAGATACCAGAACGACACACAACATTCTGGTATCAGGTTCAGTTCCTCAAAAAAACCGGTTTTTTTGCGGAGCTGGTGGAAGTTGACAGTTGTTAAAAACTAGCGCGGCAGATAACTGATCGGATTGACAGGCTTGCCATTTTTGCGAATTTCAAAATGCAGCTTGTACCGATTGGTTCCCGAACGACCCAGACGGGCAATATTCTGCCCTTTTTTAACTAACTGACCCTCATTAACCAGTAATTGCTGGTTATGGGCATATGCACTCAAATAGGTGTCATTATGTTTAATAATAACAAGCCGGCCATATCCGACTAAACCCTGTCCGCTGTATACCACTTTTCCAGCTTCTGCAGACTTGATCAGGGTTCCTCTGGGAGCACTAATATCAATGCCCTTCTTACCACTTCCTGGTGAATAGCGCTGAATAATTTTTCCTTTTACTGGCCATATCCACTTTAAGCGTCTATTTCCCTTAAACGCTGCGGTTTTATTTTTACTAACCGCTTTTGTCGTGCTGCCACGTTTTGCACGGCTGCCCGTACTTTTTTTACTACTTCGAGTTTTAGTACTCGTTATTGTTTTTTTGCTGGAAGACTTCTGTTTATATTTACTGCTACTATTATGGCGTCCCGAACTGCCTGAAACTTTAGTTTTTGAGCTACTTTTTGTACTACCGGATGATGAAGTCCGGGCTGTTTTTTTGTAACCTGAATTTGTATGCCCTGAATAAGTCGGCCGTATACGAAGTTTCTGGCCCGAATATATTCGATAAGGTGATTTAATATGATTGTTATAAGCAATCTGTTTATAATCCAGCCCGTATTTCCAGGCTATTGAATATAAGGTATCTCCTTTTCTGACCGTATG
>JALVDE010000541.1 GCA_027009375.1 Gammaproteobacteria bacterium | reverse complement strand
GGTAAAGGGCCGCTGTGGTGTTTCTTACTGCTATATTTTGAACCTCGCTGTTCAACCGGTGCATAAGTCGATGTACAGGACGACAAAAAAACCGTTAAAAAAAAAGCGCTCAGAGTTATTAATAAAAAACCCGTAAAACCATTTAGCCGTCCCATCCTGGGTATCGGTTTCAATGTGAATTGCCGGTATTCTGTCTCCTGGATTTTCAACAAAAGTCCAAAATTTATAGGACTATTCATTGTCAACGATAATCCAGTAACTTATACAGGAACAGTAGCAAGACAGGTTTTGCATCATTTTCTTTCATGTTACACTTATATTTTGTAAATAATATAAGCAATTACCCCAATAAATACAACGAACCAACCTAAAAAGTCAATATAATGCTTTAACTTCTGCTCCATCTCCTTGCCACCCCATTTCATTAATCCGGCAACCAGAAAGAAACGTGACCCTCTGCCTATGGCAGAAGCAATTACAAAAGGTAAAAAAAGCATCCCCATAATACCCGCTGTAATAGTAAAGACCTTATAAGGTATAGGAGAAAAACCGGCAATAAAAATGGCCCAGAAGCCCCATTTATCAAACCATTCTTTAGTGGTTAAATAGTGCTGTTCCCACCGCCCACCTTCAGCTATAAGAGGTTGAATTATATCAAAAAACCAAAATCCTATTGCATACCCTAACATACCGCCGACAACGGATGCCACAGTAGTTATCAGGGCATAACGTAGAGCTCTGTCCGTTCTGGATAGAGCCATTGGAGCCAGCATTACATCCGGGGGTATAGGAAAAAAAGACGACTCTGCAAAGCTTAACCCCGCCAGGTATCGTTCCGCATGAGGATGCTTTGACCACTGCATAACCTTGTCATAGAGCCTGGAAAAAAACTTCATTAATAGCAATACCCTGAATTAATACCTGAGTTAATAAAAATATAGATTCATCCACTTTTACCCTTGAGCAAAGGCACGAAACTTACTTTTTCTATTGTTTTTTTATGAAACTTATTACCAAGCCTTCTAAAAAACAATAATTCCTGTTCTCCTTTCCTCCCCATGGGGATAATCAGCTTGCCGCCGTCCACTAACTGTTCCAGCAGAGTCATAGGCAGTTCTTCAGGCGCAGCTGTAACAATAATGGCATCAAAAGGTGCTTTTTCAGGCCAGCCCCAGCCGCCGTCACTATAACAGGTCAGCACATTATTTAATCTGAACTGGCGAAACTTGTCTCTGGCATTATCAAGCAGGGGTTTGATCCGTTCCACACTGAATACCTGCCTGACCAGTCTGGATAAAATAGCCGTCTGGTAGCCTGAACCGGTTCCTACTTCCAGTACCCGGTTAATATTGCCGTCTTCCAGAAGCAGCTCTGTCATCTTAGCCACCATATAGGGCTGGGAAATCGTCTGGCCATGTCCAATAGGCAGTGAGATATTTTCATAAGCGCGGCTGGCCAGTGCCTCATCAACAAAAAGGTGTCTGGGCATTTCTGAAATGACCCTTAGAACGGTTTCATTTTTAATATTCTGCTGTCTTAAAATATCAATTAATCTGTCCCTGGTACGTTGTGATGTCATCCCTACACCATGAATGGATAGACTCATTGTGCTACATTCCGTCCTTTTTTCTTACCGCTGCTGTTACTTTTGCTCTTATTAACATCGTTATTAAGGTGATCCGTGTTATTTAAAGTTTTAAGCCAGTTTTCAACAGAATTTAACAGTTCATAATTGGTCAGATCAATTTTAATGGGGGTAATGGATACCCTGTTATTATTGAGTGCATAAAAATCCGTCCCCGGCCCGGCATCGGCTTCATCACCAACCGGCCCCAGCCAGTACACTTTCCGGTTACGGGGATCAACAGCTTCCACCGCTGGTTCAGCCTTATGCCGTTTGCCCAGGCGAGTGGCCTGAAATGACTGCAGTTTTGAATATTCAATATCCGGGACATTAATGTTCAAAATAGTATCCGAATCCAGAGGTTCCTGTTCCAGTTTTCTGATAATGTCTACCACTACCCGGGCAGCGGTAGAAAAATAATTGCCCTCGAAACTACCCAGTGAAACCGCAATAGCCGGCAGCCCCAGGAAGCGCCCTTCCGTGGCAGCTGCGACTGTACCGGAATAAAGGATATCATCACCCATGTTTGGCCCACGGTTTATTCCAGAAACTATTATGTCCGGGGGATCATCTCGCAATAAAGCTGTAATAGCGATGTGTACACAATCTGTCGGAGTACCGTTTATGGCTATAAAACCATTTGCAGCCTGCTCCGGTAATAAGGGTCTGTCCAGAGTCAGTGAATTACTGGCACCACTGCGATCAAACTGTGGGGCAACTACCGTCACCCTGGCAATTTTCTGCAGGTGTTCCACCAGGCAGTTTAGCCCCTCAGCCAGGTAACCGTCATCATTACTTACAAGTATATGCATAGAATTGTAACTATTACGTCGATAATTATTTTATTTTCCTCAAACCACATGAGATAATCATAAATACAGTAGGATAATACTTAAAAACAGACTCTTTTCATACATTTACATGCTATTTTTCAGGTATTTTACGAATTTATGAGCAAAAAACACTCAGATGATGAGGATTTCAGTTTTCAGGAGGCAATAAAAGGGGTAAAACCACTCAAAAATGATCGTGTTGACCTCTATGCGCATAATCGTAATACCCGTCCCTTCCGGGACAAAAATGATTATTCCGAACCCGAGCAGAACAGTGTGCTGTCTGATGACTGGGAAACGGCTAATGTTACCGGTGAAGAATTTATCTTTTTTGCCCGCTCCGGTGTGCAGTT
>JALVDE010000540.1 GCA_027009375.1 Gammaproteobacteria bacterium | reverse complement strand
ACATTAACTTAGCTTATTCTAATATGCTCATTACAGAGTGATGCAATGGTGGTTCTGCAAAAGTCTTAATCTGTTCTATACTATTCTTTATCACCCATTATCAGGAAGTTTATACTGTGGAAAAAATTATTTTTGTTGTTGTTTTTCTTATTGCTGGATTTAGTGGTATTTCTGTCTTTGCCAGCGATCAGCAGTTCAGGCAGATGGAGGAGAAAAAAATCTTTGATAAAATTCGCACTAAAATGATTGTTGGCTGTTACACACAGGGAAAAAAACTACAGTCACAGGTGACCAGTCTGGAACAGATGAAAACAATGTTTCCACAGCGGGTTCGTGCCTGCAGCTGTTTTCAGTCAGCTCTGTCACGGGTTTCCAATCGAACGATTTATGAAGACAGTAAACATTCCTACCAGCTTTATATGCACAAAAAAGATGCTTTAAAGTTAAATGATAAAATACGTTTAAAAGAAGTTGAAGCTCAGATCAGAGCCTTTGAACCATTTATGTCAAAAATTATAAAGCAGTGTGGTTTAAATCAATAATATCTGCCTGATTTAAAAATGGCGCAAATAGTCAAAATAATGGCGTGTAAAGGCAAGTAAAATTCCTGTTTCTGGTTTAAGCTGTTTCTATAACAGTATATTAACCCGTTAATAAAGACAGGAATGATGACGCAGGATAAAGACATTGGTGAGCTGGATCACTGCTTGCGCTTTATAAAAGAATGGCAGTTAAGACACGGTAATGATGCAGTTCCAGACAAATTACTGGACCAACTGGAAACAGTCCTGGACAAATCTCTGCAGGAATATTGCCAGAAAAAACATCAACAGGTCGACGGTAAAGCCTTATAGTAAAAAGCAGAAAGCTCTGGCCAGGTGCTTTTCTGATAGCCACACAATGGGGGGGAAATGTGTGCTACAAAAAAACACCTGGCCAGAGCCTCCTGAGTTTCATTTCAATAACGATAGATTTCAGCGTTATTTATTTTTTAGATGTATTTATACCCAGTAAAGGATACATAGGGCAGAAATTAAACAGACCTGTTAATAATGGTACTATGCCAATCCAGCCCCAGGGGTTAAGTACATCAGGCAGTACAAACACACCTGCAATTAGGACAATACCCACAATAATGCGTAAGATTTTATCGATGCCACCAACGTTTTTCATTATAAGCTCCAGTAGTTTTCTTTTTTAATGTGACTATATTGTGACAGATAATGCAGAGACGTTAAGTGACATTGTCACTTAAAAGTGGAATTTAAAGGAAATATTAAAAAGGATTGGAGACGTTAATGTGCCAGCAGGTTAGCCAGGGCGTCATGATTGGTAATTTCAATTTTACCCCGGCTGAGTAATACCCAGCCTTTATTTTCGAACTCTTTCAGCTGACGGCTGATCACTTCACGGGCCGATCCCAGTTCAGTAGCCAGAGCCTGGTGAGTGGTACGTATGGGCGTATTAACAGAACCATTTTCCAGCAGATACTTGGCCAGACGTATATCCAGCTTGGCGAAGCTGATTTCTTCTACCAGGGTAATTAATTTAATCAGACGATCACCATAGGAGTGAAACACCTGCTTGCGAAAGGCTTTGGATTCTGCCATATACTGTTCAAATATCGGTTTAGGGATGGCCAGTGCCACGACATCCGTTTCGGTGACGCCTTCAGCGGGATAGTCTTCAGATGAAATAAGGCAGGATGTGGTTAACACACAGGAACCACCACTGCTGATATGGTAAAGCACAATTTCCCGGCCATTTTCAGCACGGGTAAACACTTTAACCGAACCGGCAATGACCAGCAGGTAGTTTAAACACTGATCACCCTGATGAAAAATAGTGGTGCCTTCAGGGATTGTAATTTGCTGAGAGTGTTTAAGAATATTGATACCATCTTTGCTGATCGCTTCGTTTAATTTTGGGAAGAGATGCAAAATTGTATTGGTGAGTTCCATGAATGTTTGTTTATCTCGTTAGTAGTATTTAGTGGTGTTCCACCGGTTCCTGTTATCAAGGTATATTGTCACCCGGATATCCAGCAAGCTCTTTTATCTTTGCTTCCATGCCTCTGCGACCCTGAAGACCACCAGAGTGAATGATCAGGATCCGGCTGTGCGGCGGAAAATAATTATTATTAATGAGCTCTACAATACCATACATCATTTTCCCTGTGTACACAGGATCCAGTGGTATTGAATGTTTTTGTTCAAATTCAATTATAAAACGGGCCAGCTCAGGTGTCATTTTACCAAACCCGCCAAAATGATAATCATAAACCAGTTCCCAGTTATTTTGAGCTTTAACTGTTGGTGCTGAGTGTGGAAGCAGTTTCAGCAGCTTATTGATTTCCTGTTCCAGAAACTGTGCACCTTTTAAAGCAGGGAAACCTATAACCTTTGTATGGGAATGTCTTTTGTTCAGCCCATGAATAAGACCGGCTATGGTACCGCCAGTGCCGCAGGCCACACAGACATAATCAATATTATCGGGGATCAGGTCTGCTATTTCAGAGGCACCTTTAATCGCCAGAGCATTGGTACCGCCCTCTGGTATCAGGTAAACCGCTTCGTTACTGCTCAGATAATGTTCTGTTTTAAGCCTCTTCAGTAAGTGCCTGATAAACTCAGGCTCATGTTTTCTGCGGTAATCTTTGCGGTTTATATAGTACAGCTGCATGCCCAGGGTTTTAAGATCGGTCAAAGTAGGGTTAAGAGAACAGTGTTCTTCACCTCGGATAATGCCGATGGTTTTAAAATGGTATTGTTTGCCGGCCCCGGCCAGGGCATGCAGATGGTTGGAGTAGGGGCCGCCGAAACTCAGCAGTGTGTTGTAACCCTGCTGCTGAGCATCCAGAAGGCTGTATTTTAATTTAAACCACTTATTTCCGGAAATTAAAGGATCGGTTTTATCGGTTCTTAATATGGATACAGAAAGTATCGGTCTGTTATCACTTGCCTTAATCTGTGTATTTTCAAATAAGCGGGTATCAAGTGATTGTAGTGGAATATCGGAAATAGGGTCTGACAGCATAATTGAGATATAATACCTGCCTTAATGAATAATATCATCCAGGAATTTATACAACCGGCTTATGAATACCCAATTGCCCCTGTCCTTTCAGGCTCCTGAATACGCTGTTTTTGAGAGTTTTATAGCCGCTGATAATCAACAGTTACTGCACTCACTGCAGGATGAATCCGAGCGGCTTATTTATCTGTGGGGTGAATCCGGCTCCGGTAAAAGCCACCTGTTACAGGCCGTAACCCAGTATTATCTGGCACAGAACCAGGCGGCTTTTTATATCCCCCTGGCTGATAACCAGGAATTATCACCGCAAATGCTGGACGGACTGGAAGCTATGGATCTGGTGTGTCTTGATGAGCTGGATGCTATCTGTGGGAATGCTCAGTGGGAAGAAGCCCTGTTTCATTTATTTAACCGTATGCGTGATAGCGACAGTCGACTGGTTCTGGCTGCTTCAAACAGTGCTGTTAATTTGGGTATTAAGCTGCCGGATTTACGCTCCCGTCTAAGCTGGGGGCTGACTTACCAGCTTAAGTCTCTGGATGATAAGGGTAAAGCCGCAGCTCTGAAGCAGCGGGCATCTCAGCGTGGCTTAAGTATGAATAATGAAGTAACAGCCTATATTCTAAAACACAGCAGCCGCAGTATGCACCAGTTAATGGCCCTGCTGGATAAACTGGATTATGCCAGCCTGGCAGAACAGCGTAAGCTGACCATACCGTTTATAAAAAGTTACCTGTCTTAATTGCTCTGTTCTTCAGCCTCCTCACTCTGTTCTTTTAGCTGCCGCTTTTTCTCCTGTTTAAAGATCCTTGCATACAGTACACAGCCCAGGTACATCATCATTGAGGCCAGCGTTTCGAGAAGACCGGCATACCAGATATCAGGGTGGGCGCTGATCTCGGTAATGCCATGGGCAAAGTAGGCAAGAGACAGAAAACTGGCCCACTGGAAGGTATAGGTTTTACTATTGAGCAGACCCCGCATGGGAAACAGCAGGGGGGTGCAAATAACCAGTAACACCAGTGCTGTAGGAAAGTGAGCCGAGGGAATAAGCCAGATAATATTCAGCATTAAAATCAGAAACAGTGAAAAATAGCCTGTTAATGCAATATTCTGGTATAAAATCAGTTTTTTCTGTTTTTCAGAATTCATTTCAGGCATGTTTTTAATCCACTTCCAGTTTTTTTGCAATTTCAGCGACTCGCTGACCTGTGGCAATGCACAGGTTTTTTTCATCGCTGCTGATGGGCAGATTACTGTCCTTACCTGCCAGATGACTGGGGCCATAGGGTGTGCCGCCGGTACTGGTGGCAATCAGTTCGGTTTCACTATAGGGCGTTCCCACCAGGATCATACCGTGATGCAGCAGTGGGATCATCATGGATAACAGGGTGGCTTCCTGGCCGCCATGCAGGCTGGAGGTTGAGGTGAAAACAGCCGCAGGTTTCCCGGTCAGGTGTCCTGACATCCAGTTAGTTGAAGTTGAATCAATAAAATACTTCATAGGCGCAGCCATATTGCCAAAGCGGGTCGGGCTGCCAAGGATCAGTCCTGAGCAGTCAGCCAGATCATCGTTATTGACATACGGAGCCCCACGGTCAGGTATGCTGTCCTGAGTGGCTTCACAGACTGTGGAAACTTCCGGAACCGTTCTGAGCAGGGCAGACATACCCGGTACTTTTTCTACACCACGGGAAATTAGGCGGGCCATTTCAGCGGTTGCTCCATGGCGAGAATAAAACAGAATCAAAATTTGCGACATAATAATGGGAGTCTCATAAAAGCTGCAGATTAATAGGGTTTTTATCTGATTTTGGGGGAAAATAGATAAAAAATATGATAAATGCTGATTTAAACATCAAAAGTCACTCAAAAAAGGCTATATTAGTACATTGTTTTATGTTTATTCAGACTTAAATATTTACTGTTGTCTTGACACTTTAACTGGTCAATGATACCTTCTGTTTTAAGGTCACTGAAACATTATCTGTATTTATTCCTGTTATTTAAAGGCGTAAATGACAGATAGACTTTTTACCCTGGAATTTCTCCGGGTGAAAGATTAATAGCTTAATAAACAAAACCGACCGAATCAATATAAATCAGGAGTCATAAGAAGAATGAAATTTAAAAACTATGCTAAGTTTCTGGGGGTGGTTACTTTAGCACTGGGTATTACAGTAGGTTGTTCTAATACATCAACTAATACAGCCAGTAATTCTAAACAGGAAGCGGCACAGCTTATTGCAGAAGCTAAATCCGCTCTTAATACTGCTATTGAAGGTAATTATGCCTGGAGAGATACCGGCAAAATTATAAAGAAGGCAGAAAAAGCTCTGGCTGCTGGCGATGTTGATAAGGCTCGTGCTCTGGCGGATAAAGCTCTGGACCAGTCTGAAATGGCCAAAAAGCAAAGTATTGAACAGGACAAGGCAGTTAAAGAACGTTTTAGCAAATCCTGATGCAATCCTGTAAATTTGTTAAAAAGCGTTTAAGGCCTGTTGCTGTTTAAGCGGTTAAGGCGTTAAGTGATAAAAAGGGGGCATTTGCTCCCTTTTTTGATCATAAATTTACATTATGATCTGTTCTGGCTATTATCCTAAATAAATCAGTGTTTATCCCTAAATTAAGAGCAAGCCTGTTCCCCCCTTTATACTATGAGCTATTTTAAGCGCCTGTTTCAGTTTTACTGGTTTGTACTGCAGCGATTTTACCAGCAGCGCTGTACGGAAACGGCCGCTTCTTTAAGTTATACCTCCCTGTTATCCCTGGTTCCTCTGATGGCGGTTGTATTTGCCGGTTTTTCATCTTTTGACGTATTTGATAACCTGTTTGCAGAGGTTCAGCGTTTTGTCTTTGAGAATTTTGTACCTTCATCCAGCGAAGTCATACAGGAGTACCTTCATGAGTTTGTGGGTAAAGCATCCAGACTGACCCTGTTCGGCTTAATCAGCCTGTTTATTATTGCCCTGATGCTGATGTGGCAGATTGATCGCTCGTTAAACAGGATATGGGAAGCAAAACGCAGTAAAAACCTGCTGCGTACTTTTCTGATTTACTGGGCGACCCTGACGCTTGGCCCCTTGCTTATTGGTATCAGCCTGATGATAACTTCTTACATAACGTCGCTGCCGCTGCTGACCAATGCCGCCGACCTGGTTGGGTTGCAGGCAGAAACCCTGGCAATGATTCCGGTACTGCTGACCCTGCTGGCTTTTACCCTGATTTACCTGATTATTCCTAATACCCGGGTTAACTTCTATCATGCGCTGGTTGGGGGTGTAACCGCAACACTGCTATTTGAACTGTCAAAAAAAGGTTTT
>JALVDE010000539.1 GCA_027009375.1 Gammaproteobacteria bacterium | reverse complement strand
CTAAACGCTGCTCTTTTTTTTCTAGCTTACAGCCTGGATGGGAATTGAGGTGTTGGTATGGGTTATGTTGTTTTGTTCATCTACATAAACCAAAGTGGGTTTGAAGGTTTTTAGTTCCTGCTCGTTTAATACGGCGTAGGCAGCGATAATGATTAAGTCGCCTGGGTTGGCTTTATGGGCGGCTGCGCCGTTGATGGAGATAATACCGGAACCCGGCTCTGCTTTAATGGCATAGGTGGAGAAGCGTTCGCCGTTGGTAATGTTGTAAATTTCAATTTGTTCGTATTCAAGAATACCGGCGGCGGCCATTAGCTGAGTATCAATGGCGCAGGAACCTTCGTAGTCAAGCTCGGAATGAGTGACGGTAACCCGGTGTAGTTTGCATTTAAGCATTGAGCAGTGCATTTTAAAGTATTCCCAAACCCGTTTTATACAAAATGGGCGGCAATTTTATCATAAAGGGCTGATTTTTCAAAGTTAGTTGTTTAAGACTGGAATTACCTGCGCAGCCTGGCTGCTCTTGCTCCGGGGGGGGAAGCCAACTTAGAGCGATAACTGGATATTATCAATCAAACGGGTATTACCCAGCCATGCAGCTGCCAGAATAACCAGTTGTTTTGAATCTAAAGTGGGTTTACTTAAATCTGTATTACGAATTTGTATATAATCAGGCTTAAAACCAGACTGCTGTAATTGTTCAACAGCTTCCTGCTCAAGCAGTTGATAATCCCGGTTGCCGGACTGAAGTTTTTGAGCCATTGCCTGCAGTGTCTGGTAAAGGGCTGAAGCCTGCTGTTTCTGCCCGGTACTTAAATACCCGTTTCTGGAACTCATAGCCAGACCATTTTCTTCCCGCACAATGGGATGAGACAATATGTCTACCGGGAAGCAGAGTTCATTAACGAAACGCTTAATCACCAGCAGTTGCTGGTAGTCTTTTTCTCCGAAAACTGCCAGATCAGGCTGCACCATATTAAACAGTTTACCCACAACCGTGGCCACGCCGGTAAAATGACCGGGACGGGAAGCCCCTTCAAGGATATCGCTGATCCCTGGAACCACTATCTGGCTTTGTGTTGCTCCCGCTTTACCCGCAACAGAACTGCCTGGGTACATTTCTTCAACGGAAGGCGCAAATACAATATCACAGCCCAGTTGCTGTAATTGTCGGGTATCATCCTTAAGGGTTTTTGGGTATTTATCAAAGTCTTCGCCTTCACCAAACTGCAGGGGATTGACAAAGATACTGCAAACCACAATTTCGGCCTTGGTCTGAGCCATACTGACCAACTGCAAATGTCCCTCATGCAGATTGCCCATGGTGGGTACAAAAGCAATTTTTTTTCCCGCCTGTTTAAAGGCCTGGACAACTTCGCGTAACTGCCTGATAGTATGGATTACCTGCATGAGTTCTCAGCTAAATATGGCGTATCAATTATACGCATCCGTATAGGGGCCGGCTTATTCAAAGATGTGCTCAGATGTTGGAAATTCCCCGGTTTTAACCTGGTGTACATAATCTCTAAAAGCCTGTTGAATTGAATGGGTTTCAGCCAGAAAATCTTTTACAAAACTGGCCGGACTGCCGTGATGCAGACCCAGCATATCATAACAGACCAGTACCTGACCGTCACATTCAGGGCCGGCACCAATGCCAATAACAGGAATACTGACAGATTCGGTTATTTTTGCTGCCAGCTCTGCCGGTACACATTCCAGCAGTATAATATCACTGCCTGCTTCTTCCATGGCCTGGGCATCTGCCAGTAATTGTTTCGCTTCTTTTTTACTGCGCCCCTGGATCCGGTATCCACCCAGCTTGTTTATCGACTGAGGCAATAGTCCCAGGTGGGAGCAGACCGCAATACCCCGTTCCGATAAAAAGCGAACAGTATCAAGCATCAGTGCACCACCCTCAATTTTAACGATCTGGGCACCGCCTTCGGCAATCAGGCGGGCAGAATTAAGGTATGTCTGTTCAACACTGACATTGGCGGCAAAGGGTAAATCAGCCATAATCATGGCTTTTTTACAGACTCTGGAAACATTTCTGGTGTGGTAAATCATGTCTTCCATAGACACTGACAAGGTGGTTTCCTGGCCCTTAACCACCATGCCCAGGGAATCGCCTACCAGGATCACTTCCACTCCAGCCTCTTCCTGAGCCCGGGCAAAACTGGCGTCATAGGCCGTCAGGCAGGCAAAACGCTCTGATTCACGCTTAAGTTTCAATAGGGTTTTAATGGTAATTTTATGCATGGCTTTTTACCTGATTTTAATTAGCGAGCCTGAATCTTACTGAGTCCTGCCCAGTCGGTCTGTTCAGCCAGGCGAGCGAGAGAACCCAATCCGGGAATATTGATATCACCGGTAATTTCAAACAGGGGATGAATGACAAAGTTTCGAAATTTTAGCTGTGCATGGGGAATGGTTAAATTCTCAGATGCCACTGTTTCATCTCCGTATAACAGAATATCCAGATCCAGTGTTCTGGCACCCCACTTTGCAGTTCTAATCCGCCCCTGAGCATTTTCAATAGCCTGTAACTGCACCAGTAATTGCTCTGCACTTAAGCCAGTATCCAGACTGGCCACAGCATTGATATAGTCATTCTGCGGCGCACTGCCGGGCAGAGTTAATGCTGCACTCTGATAAAGAGCTGAGTTCTTCAGCAGCACTGTTTCCGGCAGATTATTCAGGCTTTGCAGTGCCCTTAAAATCTGCTGTTCAGGCTGTTCGAGATTACTGCCCAGCCCGATACATGCGATCATGCCTGGGTATTACCCGGTTGTGACGATACTGGTTCCACCGTTAATTTTACTGCTTTTCGCTTTTTTCTGCGTCGGCTTTTATCTGCGCCACGGCGTCTTTTAGGGCCACCCAGTTCACTGCACATCTGTTCCTGTTCCTCCGGTGAACGGGTCTGGATATCAGTCCACCAGTCACAGATGGCTTTCAGTTCATGCTCACCCACCGATTCCCTGAGCAGTAAAAAATCATAACCGGCTCGAAAGCGTTTATTAGTCAGGGTACGCAGGGCTCTTTTTTTTGTCGGATGCTGCAGCTGACTCTGCATATGCCAGATATCCCGCATCATCATACTGAAGCGTTTGGGAATCGAAGTATGTGCCTGCTGGCGGGTGATCACCTCCCTGCTGGCACTGATCAGGGCTTCTACTTCATGCTGCCCCCGTTCAATAAAACGATTTTTATAATCCTGCATAGGATACCAGAGCAGCACGGCCATAAAAAAGGCCGGATTAACGGATTTACCCTGGGCAATACGTTCATCGGTATTAATCAGTGCCTGCTCAACCAGTTTTAAGGTTGCTGAATTCTGTTCACCGGTCTCTTTTATCAGAGCTTCGGTCAGGGGGAATAACAGCTCAAACAACTGGTACCGGCGCAGCAGCCTGAAACAGTTTAAACCATAGCCGCCCTGGAACAGCTTAACCGTTTCATCAAACAGACGGGCAACGGGGATCCCGTCCAGCAGTTCTTTCAGTTCAAAAATCAGCTGATGCGCTTCGGGTTCAATGGTAAAATCCAGTTTGGCGGCAAACCGGACGGCTCTGAGCATACGCACCGGGTCCTCCCGGTAACGGGTCGATACATCACCAATCATCCGCAGCACTTTATTATGCAGATCCTGCATACCACCCGTGAAATCCACAATAGAATCATCCCGGATATTGTAATACAGGGCATTAACAGTAAAGTCCCTGCGTATGGCATCTTCTTCCAGGGAGCCATAGACATTATCCCGGATAATCCGGCCTTCTTCGTTCTTACCGGCATGAGGAGACGTCCCGCCCTCATGCGGCCCCCTGAAGGTGGCCACTTCAATAACATCTCGACCAAACAGGATATGCGCCAGCCTGAAACGCCGGCCAATCAGCCGGCAATTGCGAAACAGCGCCTTGATTTCATCGGGATGGGCATCAGTAGCCACATCAAAATCCTTGGGTTTTTTCCCCAGCAGCAGATCCCTGACTCCACCGCCCACCAGATAAGCCTGGTAACCGGCATCCTTCAGGCGATACAGGACTTTCAGGGCATTTTTACTGATATCATCCCTGGCTATCGAATGTTCGTTCTGTCTAATGATTGTTTTTTTTATTGTCTTATTTATAGTCATTATTGATGTTTTCCTAACAATACTTACCACTCCATCAAGTTTTTCAGCATAACTGCTCAGTTACATTTCAGCTTAATAATAAATCCCGTCCACATTGCCCTTGCCGTATTTCATATTCTGAATAATCTCATCCCGCTTCAGAGGGAAACCGTCAAAGTCACATATATAGTTAATCGCAAAAATTTTACTATACCCCATCACACCGGTTTCCCTGATGGGTTTCCATACCGCCCCGCTGCGGGGAAACAGGATTTTTTTACCTTTTTTGTCCGTACTGCCGTAAGCGTAGTTCTTGATTTCACTAGTGGAACAACGCAAACCATCGTACATGACATTATCGGCTCCAGCCGGAGAACGGATAACTACAGTAAAACGCACCACATAGTCTTCTCCGAACTGAATACTTTTTTCATCCACCAGGTACTGGTAGTTACGATAGGCCGGAGGGCCCTCGACTTCTATCAGATTGCTATCTTGCGGATAATCAGGAATAGTGGTCTTACCTTCTTTCCAGACATAATCTTCTACATCATTATCCTGGTATTCATAGCCATGAAGTTTGTCCCAGACATCAGCCATTACAGTGCCTGCCAGCAAGAAAAAAGAACACAGAGCAATTGAGAAACGGAACATTTGTTTTAAATATATAGGCATATTTCTAAACTTTAGTTAATTATCATAAATTTGGTATAGATATCTGGTTTAAAAAGCTGAATAATTGCTTTACCATTAGCCTGTGCAACATTACAATTTCAAAACACAAGCTGTTACGATTATCCTAAATAAATCAGTTGAAGTGTAACGAGTATGATTTATTTAGGATTATACATGAATTTGGGCAGACAGAGCTATGACAGATAAAAACACGGCTAAATCCGATGATAAATCCGAATCCTTTGACTTTGAAGCCTCATTAAATGAGCTCGAAAAACTGGTAGATGCCCTGGAAGGCGGCGATCTGACACTGGAGCAGTCTTTAAAAGATTTTGAACGGGGCATCAACCTGACCCGAGCCTGTCAGACAGCTTTGACAGAAGCACAGCAGAAAGTTCAGATTTTACTGGAGAAAAACGGTCAGAGCAGTCTGGAAGATTTTGATCCCAACGCTTAACTGTACTGTATTTAATGTTTTTTAATACCCTGTTGCCAATTGCCTGAAAATTTATACCACTTTTAAAAGTTGCTTATTACGTGCCTGCTGCCAGCCCTATCAATAATACTCTGAAACCCTTAATGCACAGCTACCGTCAACAGGTAGACAAAGCACTGGAACAGCTCCTGAATAACACTCCGGATCGGGCTGCCGAACTGCATCAGGCCATGCATTATAGTGTCTTTAACGGCGGCAAACGGGTACGTCCGCTGCTGGTATATTTAACCGGCCAGGCACTTGGAGTACCCTCTGCACATCAGGATATGCCGGCCTGTGCCGTTGAATTTATTCACTGTTATTCCCTGGTGCATGATGATATGCCTGCCATGGATGATGATGATCTACGCCGCGGACAGCCTACCTGTCACAAAAAGTTTTCTGAAGCCACCGCTTTACTGACCGGTGATGCCCTGCAGACCCTGGCATTTGAAACCCTGGCAGAAAACAGTCTGCTTAACGATACCCAGAAACTGGCCATGGTTAAAACTCTGGCTCAGGCCAGCGGTATTGCCGGAATGGCCGGCGGCCAGGCCATTGATCTGGCCGCTACTGGCCAGACCCGAAGCATGACTCTGAAAGAACTAAAAACCATGCATGAACACAAAACCGGCGCCTTAATCCGCGCCAGTGTTCAACTGGGCGGTTTATGTCAGGCCGATATATCTACGGATACTTTAAACGCACTGGATCAATACGCCAGAAATATCGGCCTGTCGTTTCAGATCAAGGATGACATTCTGGACATTGAATCTGATACCAAAACCCTCGGCAAACAACAGGGCGCCGATATCAGCCTGAACAAAGCTACCTACCCCGCCCTGCTGGGGCTGGACGGTGCCAAAGCCATGGCACAGCAATGCCATGAACAGGCACTGGATAGTCTGAGTGGGTTTGATGAGCGAGCCGATCCGCTGCGCTGGCTGTCGGAGTATATTATTACGCGGGAGTATTAGCGTTCAGCGTTCAGCGTTCAGCGTTCAGCGTTCAGCGTTCAGCGTTCAGCGTTCAGCGTTCAGCGTTCAGCGTTCAGCGTTCAGCGTTCAGCGTTCAGCGTTCAGCGTTCAGCGT
>JALVDE010000538.1 GCA_027009375.1 Gammaproteobacteria bacterium | reverse complement strand
CTTTAAGCGTTCATGGGTAGTATCAATATACAATACTGATATGCTGCTGATGATGCCAATAATCAGTACCACAATAAGCAGCTCAATCAGGCTGAAACCCCATATATTTCTGCTTGTATAACTATTCAGCATAAATTATAGCCCCATAGAGTGACCGGCTGAAATGACTACAATTCCCAGTTACCAATATCCGCAGCTGAACCGGTACCACCCTTACGTCCGTCCGAACCATAACTGAACAGGTCAAACTCTCCATGACTGCCCGGACTCAGGTAAAGGTAATCATTACCCCATGGATCTTTAGGCAGCTTTTTAATATAACCATTTTTTTTCCAGTTTTTCGCTTCCGGCTGTCCTACCGGTTTTTTTACCAGTGCTTCCAGTCCCTGATCCGTTGAAGGGTAAGTAAAATTATCCAGTTTATACAGGTTTAAAGCCCCTTCAAGAACCCGTAAATCCTGTTTTACCTTAACAATTCTTGCTTCATCCGGACTGCCCATAATATTGGGCACAACAATTGAAGCAAGAATACCAAGAATAACCACCACAATCATAATTTCAATTAAAGTAAAACCACGCTGCCGATTATGATTCCGGCTTAGTTGTTTTCTGTTACATTGCTTAAATAACACGTTAGGCTCCGACAAGTTGATTAAGTTGAAATATAGGTAATAAAATCGCAATCACAATAAACAGTACCACACCGCCCATAGTAACAATCAGCAGGGGTTCAAACAGCCCCAGGATCACACTGGTGATGGTCGTAAATTCTTTTTCCTGACTGTCTGCAGCATGCTCCAGCATTTCTACCAGATTACCGCTGCTTTCACCACTGGCAATCAGATATAGTGTCATGGGAGGAAAACAGCCGGTCTGTTCCAGGGCCTGGTTAATGGCCGATCCTTCCCGCACCCGCTCCGCAGCCATCTGAACAGCCTTTTTCATGACTTCGTTACTCATAACAGTAGATGATATCTTCATGGCTTCCAGGGCATTTACACCGCTGCTCATTAATATACTGAAGGTTCTGGCAAATACTGCGGTATTAATCCCTTTAATCAGATGCGCAATACCCGGCACCTTTAATAAAAACCGGTGCCAGCCAAACCTGAATTTCTCATTCCGGTTTAATGCACCAAATATCATAATTAACACTAAAACGATCAGACCGAGATACAAACCGTAATTCTGCAGAAAGTCACTGACAGCAATTAAAAACAGGGTTATTCCCGGCAGTACCTGATCAATATTTTCAAAGACCTGTACGACCTTGGGCACGACATAAGTTAACAGTACAATGGTAACCAGCAGCGCCACCAGGGTCAGAACAACCGGATAGACCAGTGCCAGCATTATTTTACTGCGCAATGCCTGACTTTGTTCCACATGGTCGGCCAGACGGCCCAGAACAAAATCCAGTTTGCCGCTTTGCTCCCCGGCAGCGATGGTTGCCCGGTATAATTTTGGAAATACACCCGGAAATTCATCCATAGCCGCTGCCAGTGTATAACCTTCTCTGACCCTGGCCCGAATGGCAGTGAGAATGCTTTTGACACTGGCTTTCTGAGTCTGCTGCAAAACTGCTGTCAGGGCACTTTCAAGCGGACTGCCGGAACGTATCATAGTGGCCAGTTGTCGGGTCAGAATGGTCAGCTGGACTCTGGAAATACCCGGCTGAAACCAGCGTCGGGATACCTGCTCTGATGATTTATAGCGTTGTACTTCAGTGATCTGCAGCGGTATTAAAGACTGTTCCTTTAGTTTCTGACTGACCTGCCGGCCTGAATCCGCTTCCAGAACCCCCGTTTCAGTTTTACCCTGCTGATTTAAAGCACTGTATTCAAAAGCTGACACTATATCACCCGTACTTAATCAGACTGCCTGATAACACGAAAAACCTCATCCGAGGTCGTTATACCGCTGCGGATCAGACGCACCCCGTCTTCCAGTATTGACGGC
Source organism: Gammaproteobacteria bacterium (assembly GCA_027009375.1). Taxonomy (GTDB): domain Bacteria; phylum Pseudomonadota; class Gammaproteobacteria; order GRL18; family GRL18; genus JANELJ01. The sequence continues at coordinate 4,400 of JALVDE010000538.1, read as the reverse complement.
ATGGTTTTTCTGGCATGGGCTTCTATCTCCTGCTCTGAAGCATCATCATGGATCATAGAACTAATGGTGTGATCGATTTTTAATAATTCATAGATACCGGTGCGTCCCTTATAGCCCTGATGATTACATTGTGCACAACCCTGAGCCTGATAGAACTGAACCGTTTCCTCCGGGGCAATACCCAGTTTTGCTTTCTCTGTCTCAGAAGCGTTATACGGTGTTTTACATTCCGGGCATAACACTCTGACCAGCCGCTGAGCCAGTATGGCCACCAGACTGGAGGCCAGTAAAAAAGACTCAACCCCCATATCCCTGAGACGGGTTATGGAGGCAATAGCAGTATTGGTATGCAGGGTGGATAATACCATGTGCCCGGTCAGACTGGCCTGTACGGCAATATCAGCGGTTTCCCCATCACGAATTTCTCCTACCATAACCACATCGGGATCCTGTCGTAAAATAGCCCGCAACCCGCGGGAAAAAGTCAGATCCACCCGGTTATTGACCTGAGTCTGACCAATACCTTCCAGATAGTATTCAATAGGGTCTTCAACAGTAATAATATTGCGCCGGCCGTTATTCAGCTCATTTAAAATAGCATACAGACTGGTGGTTTTACCTGAACCGGTAGGCCCCGTAACCAGGAAAAACCCGTGAGGCCGGGCCACCAGTTCCCGGATATGCGCCTGAATAACCTCGTCCATCCCCATATTATCCAGGTGCAGACGTCCGGCCTGGTTATCCAGCAGACGCAGTACGACTCTTTCTCCAACTCCGGTAGGCAGGGTTGAAACCCGCACATCAATGGCTTTTCCGGCCAGTTTCAGAGAAATACGGCCATCCTGTGGAATACGCTTTTCTGCAATATCCAGCTGTGCCATAACCTTAATCCGGGATACCAGCAGATTAGACAGTTCTCTGGGCGGCTGGATCACTTCTCTTAAAATACCATCAATTCTCAGGCGGACCACCAGACGCTGCTCATAAGGTTCTATATGAATATCCGAGGCATTTTCCTTAATGGCTTCAGCCAGAATGGCATTGATCAGCCGGATAATAGGCGCATCATCTTCACTTTCCAGCAGATCTTCCGGTTCAGCCAGTTGCTGAGCTACGCTGAGCAGATCCACATCATCGCCCAGATCAATATTTTTTATGGCCTGTTTGTCCTGCTGCCCATAACTGGAGCGCAGCCGGGTTTCAAAGTCCTCATCATCCACTACCCTGAATAACAGGGGATGTGACGACTGACGCCTCAGTTCACTCAGAGTTAAGGGTTCTACATCTTTACGGCAGTAGATAATCTGCTGATCCGGCATTTCTTCATTCTCAGAGGAGCCATGATCATCAGCCAGCACACCCTGGCGTTTGGCATAGGCAAATGAAAACTGTAATGCAGAGTCCGTCACAAACAGATCCTAGTGACCGAAAGGGTTGGGCAGCTGTATCTGGCTGCTGTCTGACTGACTGTATTCCGGCATTACAGGAATATCTTCTTTTTCCAGCAGACGCACCCCCCTGTCCCGCATATCCGTTTGTTTGGAACGTACAAACTGGTATTTTTCCATGGCCATTTCATTGGCCAGAACCGGATTGCTTAAAATGGTCGGCTTGATAAAGACCATTAAATTAGCCTTCTGGGTTTCCACCTTGGATGACTTGAATAGCTCACCCACAATAGGTATGTCACCCAGTATCGGCACTTTATTTAGATTATTGGTCAGGTCATCCTGGATCAGGCCGCCCAGTACCACCATACCGCCGTCTTCTACCATAACCGTGGTTTCAATCGCCCGTTTTTTGGTGACCAGATCCACCGCCGCTATATTCTGTACTTTTGGCTCAACATTGGATACCTCCTGATAGATATCCATAATAATGGTGCTGCCTCTGTTTAGGCGGGGGGTCACTTTAAGGGTTAAACCCACATCCTGACGTTCAATGGTCTGAAACGGGTTGGCCAGACCATCCTGAGACTGCTGGGTACCGGTTAGAAACGGTACATTCTGACCGACGATAATGGAGGCTTCCTGGTTATCCAGGGTCAGCAGGGAGGGTGTTGAAAGAATATTACTGTCGGTATCACTGTGCAGAATTTTTAGAACAGCTTTAATATCCCCGGCACTGTTCAGATAGGAAAGAGAGAAAATATCTTTCAGCAGCAGACCGGTATTAGCTTGTGCCACCACACCGGAACCGGACACACTGGTATTCCACTCCACTCCCAGCTCTTTTTCCAGTCTGTAGGAGACTTCAGCCAGAATCGCTTCAATATGCACCTGTGCCCTGGGAATATCCAGCTTGTTTACCACGCTTTTTATTTCCAGAAACTTGGCATAGGAGGACTTAACTACCAGGGCATTGGAATTATTGTCTGAGCTGATAATAATATCTCCGGGTAATTCTCCGGTTTTAGTCTTAACCGAGTTTTTCAGGATATCATTCAAAACTTCTGCCAGATCAGCGGCTTTAGCATACTTTAAATAAATAACATTAGTATTACGCAAAGTATTAACTTCCATATCCAGTTTTAATATGAGTGCCCGGAGATTCATCCGGGTGGTGGGATCACCACTGATCAACAGGCTGTTACTGCGCTCATCTGCCACCACTGACTGGTTCAATGCATTTTTACCCCGGTTCAGTAAAGACAGGGTTTTGGCCAGTTCCACCGCAGAAGCATTTCGCAGCAGTATCATTTCAATATTGCCGTCACCCGGGGTATCGAGACGCTTGACCAGTTCCACCAGACGTTTGATATTGTTGGCTGAATCAGAAATTACAATCATATTACTGTCTGCAAAACCCGCCAGATAGGCATTTTGAGGTACCAGTGGCCGCAGGATCTGGACCATCTGCATGGCCTTGGTATGCTGAATTTTAAGCACCCGGGTGACCAGTTGATCACCACGAAAATGATTATCCGGATCATTAGGTACCGCCTGTGATTTGGCACTAACCCCTTTAACAATCTTAAAGGTATTGTGCTCTACTGTGGGTACTACAGAAAAACCATGCACATCCAGCAGTGACAGAAAAATCTGGTAAACTTCATCTGCCGACATGCTTTTTTTGGAAATAACCGTTACCTTGCCCTTAACATTGGGATCAATAATAAAATTTTTACCGGTTACATCAGAGACCGTGGCTATCATGGTACGGATATCAACACCCTGCATATTAAACTTGTAATTACCCTGTTCTGCCCAGGCCTGCATACTGATAAACAGCAGCATCAGCAACCAGGCAGAGACTGTAAAATTTTTAAATACGGATAATAAACTGGGTATTTTCATTTAATAACACTTGTTTTTAATAAAAGATTTTTATTTTTGCGATTATACAGCGGTAAGGTTTCTCCGGAGCCGCGATTATTAATCACAACATGATCAGCATAAATAGCTTTCAGTACTACACCGGGCATGACTTCATCCCCTTTTTTATAATATTTCTGTTCTCTGGATGGGTGTTCAATAATCACCCGTGCCTGGTTGTCCAGGTTTGAGCTGATGACCCCCATTAAACGTATATTGAGTCGGGTTTCTGTTTGAGTGTCTGAAACTTTAGCGCTGTGTTTAAACAGATGCCATGACGGGATCAGCCTGATATTGCTGATATTTTTTTCAGGTATTAAATCAGGGATATTAAGCTGCTGCAGACTGTCATTTTCAGAAGGGTTGAACAGTTTCCAGGTACGCAGACCATTATAAACTGTCAGCAATAGCAATAGTGCAGCAAATACCAGAACGATAATACGTATCAACAGAAAGTTTAACTTCATTGATTTCCCAACAGCCCATTTGCAGGCTGGAAACAAAAATATCCGGGATTTTACATCCTGTTTATCCCGGATATATTACTTTTAATTATTATATTTAGTTTAATCTATACTGTCCGTTGCAGACAGTCAATATTTTACCTAAATAAATCAGTTGAACCTACTGCGAATGCCCATAGCACTGAATCTACAAGGCTTTCCAGAACATTTTGACTTCACTCGTAGTTATAACTACGAATAAAGCCAAAATAACCTGTTAATCCTTGTACCTCCAGCACTCTGCTCATTCTCGCTACGTTTCAACTGATTAATTTAGGTTTAAAGCTTGTTTTTATGACACAAAGTACAGGTGACAGGTTCACCCTTAGATACTGTGACTGTGCCATGTTCCTTGCTCAGAGTTCGATCCACTGCAGCCCGGGACAATACTGAGCCTTCACCATTAAGACCATGACAGGCCCGGCAGGCATCAGGATTTTTCTCTGCCAGATCTTCATGACCACCGTCAGAGAATTTAGTATTACCAACAGGATGCAGACCATGGGGACCTTTCAGAGTAATACCCATATCACCTTCATGGCAGGAACTACACTCAATAACAACACCGGCATGCCCCTGAATA
>JALVDE010000537.1 GCA_027009375.1 Gammaproteobacteria bacterium | reverse complement strand
TTACAAATATTCTTGATAATGCAATCAAATATACTCCGGAACATGGCGAAATCAGGATACAGTACCAATGTAATATGGATCGGAAAACGCCTGAAATGATCATTACTATTGCTGATACCGGCAAAGGGATTCCTGAGACAGAAAGGAAAAAAGTTCTGGAACCCTTTTACCGCCTTGAAAAACACCGCGATAAACAGGGCAACGGCCTGGGTTTAAGCCTGGTGGCTGCCATAATTAAATTGCATAAAGGTCATATTGAATTCAAAGACAATAATCCCGGCCTGATAGTCAGGATTAGCCTGCCCTGCTCCAGCTAACCTACTCTCCCTCATCCTGCTTTGTATCCATCCGTAATTTACTCCTGTCAATTTGCCAGAAGACAACTTCTCTGCTAGTTTTATATTATGAGCAGACACCCGGGCATTGTCCTTGTTTTTATTCTTTTAGTTATAGTTTTAGGCCTTGCCCTGGCAGAAAACGAATACTTGCTTTTTTCTGAAAAAAAACGGCAGCAGATCGAACAGCAGTACGGAACCGAAGTTGCTGAACGCCTCTCTCGCTGGAAAACCTTTGTTGAAGAAAACCAGCGCAAAACAGAGCAGGAAAAATTAAACCTGACCAATGATTTTTTTAATCAGCAGTTATTATGGATTTCCGACATTAAACTGTGGAAACAGAAAGACTACTGGGCTACTCCCGTAGAAACACTGGTAAAAGCCGCCGGTGACTGCGAAGATTTTACCATTATCAAGTATTTTACCCTGACCTCACTGGGTGTTCCTGTTAAGCGCCTGAGACTGACCTATGTTAAAGCACTTAAATACAACCAGGCACACATGGTACTTACCTATTCCAGAAACCGCCATGAAGTCCCACTGGTACTGGACAATATCAATAAAAAAATTCTGCCTGCTAACCAGCGTACTGACCTGAAGCCAGTCTACAGCTTCAACGGTGAAGGCATGTGGCTGCAGAGTAAGAAAAAACTGGGTAAAAAAGTTGGCAGCAGCAGTCGGATCCGCTTATGGACCGACCTGAAAAAACGAATGCAGAAAGAACTTCTTTAAGGATGTATTGTTATGACTCTATTTAAACAGATAATTATTATTTTCTTTATTATTCTTATTATCCTGTTCAGCAGTACATTCTATGTCAGCATAGGCAATGCGCGGGATTATCTTAGGGAGCAACTGGCTTCTCATGCACAGGATGCGGCCACTTCACTAGGGATCGCCTTAACTGCCGAAATCAAGGACAGGGATCTGGCCACCCTGGAAGTATATACCAATGCCATGTTTGACAGCGGTTATTATACTGAGATTGAGATCAGGGACATTGACGGTAAGGTATTATTTGATAAGCGTCAGGATATTGTCATTGATAATGTTCCAGACTGGTTTATACGCCTGTTTCCTCTTGAGGCACCGTTTCAGGAAGCAACGGTAGAAGACGGCTGGCAGACGGTCGGAATTATCAGAATACAAAGTTATCCTGCCGTGGCTTATGAAAAGCTATGGAAAAACATTATCAATATTATACAGATTTACCTTCTGGTAATGTTTTCTGTTTCTGTATTAGCCGTTTTTTTACTGAAAAACCTGCTAAAACCACTGGTTGCCATTCGCCAACAGGCCAAAGCTATCTGTAACCGGGAGTTTTCCACTATCGATATAAAGCCAAAAACCATTGAGTTTCAACAGGTGGTGAACGCTTTTAATACCATGTCTGAAAAATTAAAAACGATGTTTGAAGAACAGGCAAAAGTAACCGAGGCTTTGAAAAAACAGGCCTTTCAGGATGAATTAACCGGCCTTTCCAATCGCTCCATGTTTGTAAAACAACTTAAATATTTCTGCGAATCCAGAAATGACCATAAGCAGGGCTGCCTGATTATTATGCAGCTTAATGATCTGGTTCAGGTCAATAAGGAATTCGGTCATATTAAGGCCAATGATTTACTGAAAAAACTGGCAGAATTAATGAATAATGTCAGTGAACAATATTCATCAGAAATGGTTGCCCGTCTGTCAGGCAGTGAATTTGCCATATTAATTGAATCAGTCAATACGGATGTTATTTTACAACTGGGAAAAACACTGCAGAATAAACTTGCAGACATAGCCAGAGAAATGCAGTTTAAAAATGAAGACATTGCTCATATCGGCATGGTGACTACTCAGGATGGACAGTCCATGGGAGAATTAATGACCCGGGCTGATATGGCACTTAAACTGGCCCAGCAAAAAGGTGTCAATGCATTTCATTTATATGACAGCCAACAGAGTATCGGTATTCATACCCGTGGCTCTGATGAATGGCTGTCCATTATTGATGATGCCATTAAGCATGATCACTTTGAACTGTATTATCAGAAAACTGTTGATAACAACAACAATACGGTTTTCCAGGAAGTTATGCTGAGGCTTAATTATGATAATCAGATTGTGTCTGCCGGTATTTTTATTCCCATGGCTGAGCATTTACAGATCACACACCAGATTGATCGATGGGTCATTGCCAAAATTGTTCAGCGCATTAAAATTACTGAGCAAACCATTTATTGTATTAACCTGTCCCGTAATACTCTGCAGGATGCTTCTTTTCCCATCTGGTTAAAAGAACAGCTGGATACCCTGTCTGTTTCTCAGCAACAACGACTTGTCATTGAAGCGCCTGAATATAATATTATTAAAGCACTGGCCCAGTATAAGAGTCTGTTATTTATACTTGAACCTTATCAATGCCGTTTTTCAATTGATCACTTCGGCATCGGTTTTGCTTCAATGGCTTACCTAAAAGACATTAAAGTGGATTATATTAAAGTACACGGCAGTTATGCTTCTAATATTCAGGATAACAATGATATTATCAATTATATGAGACAGATTATTAATACTGCACATAACCTTGAAATAAAGATTATTGCAGAAGGTATCGAGCATGAAGAAGATCTGATTATTCTCAGGGACATGAAGCTGGATTATTACCAGGGCTATTATATTGGTAAACCCTCTGCTGATGAACAATAAAGTGTTAAGTTTTAGTGTTAAGTTTTAGTGTTAAGTGTTAAGTGTTAAGTGTTAAGTGTTAAGTGTTAAAATGATAACATTCAGAAAATTATGCACCTAAAAAAATCCTGGCCCTTTCGTCTGCATATCGGTACCTTAATGATTGGCGTACTGCTTATTTCCTGTATTGGGCTTTCTGTTTTTATCTATGATGCCAATATCAGGCTGGTTGAAAAACAGACTGCTAAATTACTTAATTATGTTATAAGCCGTATAACAAACGAAGTTGAACAGATTACAGAAAGTCCTAAAGCCGTCACCAGTATCATATCCAGACAACAATCTGTCGAAAGTCTTGGACATGCTACTACATTCAGACAGCGGATGAACACCCTGCCCTTTTTTACAGAAATTCTGGATCATACCAACCAGTTCCTTTCTATATACGCTGGTTATTCCAATGGTGATTTTTTTCAGATTAAAAAATATACACCGGAAATACTTCCTGATAAGAATATCCAGTCATCATTAATCGGTTTAAAATGGATTGTCCGAAGCATAGACAACCAGGACAGAAAAAAACACCAGCTAACCACCCTGTATCTTGATGCCGATCTGAAAATACTGCATACCCAAAAAGCCGCATCAGACTATGACCCAAGAAAAAGATCCTGGTTTAAAAAGGCGCTTCAGTCACCAGAGATACAACGTACAGACATTCAGATGTTTGCCTCGGACAGGCAGCTCGGTTTTATTATTTCCCGTAAAACAAAAAATTATTCACAAAATAACAATACCAACTTTTATTCTGTAATCGGTACTTCAGTTTATTTATCGACTCTGTCTGAGATCATCAAAAAACAGCAGATAACACCCAGCTCGGAAATTATTATATTTGATATAAATGGCGGTTTGGTGGCCTATAAAGATATTAATCAGTTAATCGTGAAGGAAAACAATCAGTTTAAGCAGGGTAATCTTTCAAGCCTGGCCATAAAGAACATGGATGATATCTTTAAGCAATGGCAGTCTGGACGTTATAAGAACAATGTGCCTTTTGATTATAAACTCAATAACGAAACCTGGCGGACGATTATTATAAAACTAAAGATACAACCGGGCTCACCCTTGTTTCTTCTTATTGCCATTCCACATAACGAACTGTATCAGCAGATAAGGCAGATCCGCAATACGGCACTGAGTATTACTATTGTTTTTCTGCTGATTTTTCTGCCTGTCACATTATACCTGGCAAGACGCATATCAACACCGCTTAAACGTCTGGCCGATGAAACCGATGCCATTAAAAGTTTTGATTTTAGTGAGCATCATTTACCGGACAGCAATATATCAGAAATCGATCATCTTAATACCTCTCTGTCCGATATGAAGTCCACTATCCGCCGCTTTCTGGATATTAATATGATTGTGGCATCAGAAGAGAATTTTGAGCGCCTGCTGCCCAAACTTTTAAATGAAACCCTGTCCGTTTCCAAAGCAGAGTCCATAGCTCTTTATCTGGTGAATCAGGATAATCAGTTAAGTCTGGCCGAAATCCGAACCCGCAATAATAACACTAATGATTTATTGCCCATTTCTGAAACTGAACAATCGACTTCCTACCCCAATATTTTATTACGGGCCATTAATAGTAAAAAAACGGTTGTTGCAGAAGTCAGCAGCAGCGAATTTAGGGAACACGGTCTTAATGTAATGCTCCAGGAACACTCCAGCACTACCCGTAATAGTATTGCCATCCCCCTGTTTAACCGTAAACATGAATTGATTGGTGTCATGTTACTCATAACAGCCAATAAAATTGAATCCAGTCTGCTGGAATTTATTACAGCAATATGTTCATCTTCAGCCATAACACTTGAAACACGTTCCCTGATTCAGGCACAAAAAGAGTTGTTTGAAGCCTTTGTAAAACTTATCGCGGGGGCTATTGATGCAAAAAGCCCCTATACCGGAGGCCATTGTGCCAGAGTCCCGGTATTAACAAAAATGCTGGCAAAAGCCGCCGATGAAGCCAGCCAGGGATATTTTAAAGACTTTAAAATCCCCGATGATCAATGGGAAGCTATACATATTGCCTCCTGGCTGCATGATTGCGGCAAGGTAACCACACCGGAATACGTAGTCGATAAAGCAACAAAGCTGGAAACCATTTACGATCGTATCCATGAAGTCAGAATGCGCTTTGAGGTTCTGCATCGGGACACAGAACTGGAATTCTGGAAAACCCTGGCTCAGGAGCCTCTTTCAGAAAAACAGAAACAGGATTTAAAAGACAGGCTGGAACAGCAGCTGGAACAATTACAGGCCGATTTTGCCTTTATTGCTCAATGCAATGAGGGTGGTGAGTTTATGTCTGAAAATGATATTGAACGACTGAATAAACTGGCACAAATCACCTGGTTAAGATACTTTAATGATCGATTGGGTATCTCTGAAGATGAAAGACTGCGTAAGGACAGGCAGCCGGAAACCAGCCTGCCTGCCACTGAACATTTACTCTCTGACAAACCGGAACATTTATTCAGCCGAAAAGACAGCCATTTTTCTGCTCCTGATAACCCCTGGGGTTTTAAAATGAAAGTGCCGCAATGGCTTTATAACCGGGGTGAACTCTATAATCTGTCTGTTGCTAAAGGCACTTTATCAGAGGAAGAACGTTTTAAAATTAATGAGCATATTGTGCAGACCATTATTATGCTGTCTGAACTTCCCTTCCCCAGACATTTAAAATCAATTGCTGAACTGGCCGGTGGACACCATGAAAAGCTGGACGGCAGCGGCTACCCCAGAGGACTAACTGCAGAGCAGATGAGCCCGGTTGCCAGGATGATGGCAGTAGCTGATATTTTTGAAGCCCTGACTGCAATTGACCGCCCGTATAAAAAGGGAAAAACGCTCTCTGAAGCCATAAAAATTATGAGTTTTATGGTCCAGGAGAGGCATATTGATGGCGATATTTTCAAACTGTTTTTAACGTCCGGTATCTACCTTGATTATGCCCGACAGTATTTAAAACCGGAACAGATTGATGAGGTGGATATTAATAAATACATTTAGCCAAATAAAAAAGTTTTAAAAGATTCTTCCACCCTGAGCCTCAATTGTAGTAGTGTCATTAACAAAGCAAAATCATACTATCGCATTTTTAAATAAATTATTTTATAATTCCCAAAATCCATTAGACAACGGAACCGTCTAATACCTGTATCAGTCTGTTTTCCAAACAGCCCAATAAACAACGGAATGTACCATGTTCTACAACAGCGCCAGTTTCAGCCGCTTTAACCTTGCCATTGCCCAACACCGGCAAAATACCCAACATGACGAACTGCGTGTTT
>JALVDE010000536.1 GCA_027009375.1 Gammaproteobacteria bacterium | reverse complement strand
TCATGAGGATATTTTACAACAGAAAATATTAACCGGGAGTATTACCGCATCGGCTACTCAGCTATCATCAAAAAGTGTCAAAAATAACAACAGGAGTAAAAAACTTCTGCCTCTGATTGCAGCAGCTTCCATTGTTATTTTACCTTCACTGTTTTTTATAAACGGAACAAATACTGAACAGAATAAAAACTCAGTTGAAACCATTAAACTTAATCAGTCAGAGCTGGAAACGGTAAACAGGCTTGTCAGAGTAGGGGCTGGACTTGCAGGTCTGAACAGGACGCCGATTATTGTTAATAATCGTATTAATGTTAATGCCTTAATTGTTCCGGATAATATAAATAAGTTAAAGTCCTGGCTGCAGCTGGAACCTGAACAGCTTGAGGATGGCTGGGGACATCCATTTAAATTCTCAGGGATTACCAGTGGTGCTTTTAAAGGCAGGATTATACTGCGCTCTTCAGGGGAGGATGGACAGTTTAAAACCGATGACGATCTGCTGCTTAATGGCTACCCTTACCTGGATTCACTGACCGTCAGAAAGGATAATAAAATCATCAGTCATCTGTCTGACCGGGTAAAAACGATAGTGTCTGAAACTGATGAAGAGCCTTCAGCTAATTATGAGCCCTCGGATAATATAAATGATAATGAGGAAGTTGATATGGATATTACTGAGGAACCGCTGCCGGAGGAAAAAATATTAATAGATGAAATTGAATCAGAGCAGGAAGATATTAGTATTGAAGAAGAACCTTTAACTGGGGTAGAAGTAAAACCTTAATGAGTCTGTTACATACAAGGTTTATATAACCATCAGGAATAAACAGTGTCAGAAATTCAGATAACAATTACCCGGGGAGGTAAAGCCGGCAACCAGTACACATTTAATGACCGAACAGTCTGTGTCATTGGCCGTGCGCTTGACTGTAATATTTTATTGCCGGATGATGATCAGCACAGCACTATTTCACGTTATCATTGTCTGCTGGATATTAATCCTCCTGAGATTTGTATCAGGGATTTTGGCAGTCTGAACGGTACTTTTGTTAACCAGAATAAAATTGGTCAGAGGGACGCCAGTGAAGATATATTCAAGGCTCAGGGGCTGATTTATCCTGAATATAATTTGCAGAACGGGGATAAAATTCAGCTGGGTGATACCGAGCTTGAAATTACAGTGGTATCAGAAGGAGCAGAAAAAGCTCCAGTAGAACACACCTCAAGGCTGGAACATAAGATTAATATGGCTGAAGCATCGCAGTCGAATCCCCTGGACAAAATTAATAAGATGCTTCAGCAGGAAGATAATACTGAGCAAAATGAACTGGAGCAGGAACTGCAGGCCATTAAAGGTTATATTATTCGCAAGGAACTGGGACGGGGCAATATGGGAGCCGTTTACCTGGCTTCTCATCAGGAAAGCAGAGAAAATGTGGCTTTAAAAGTGATGCTGCCCAGAGTGGAAGCCAGCAGCAGAGCACATAAACAGTTTATGCG
>JALVDE010000535.1 GCA_027009375.1 Gammaproteobacteria bacterium | reverse complement strand
TGCACTGGGCTACGCCTTTTAATTATCGTCAGATTCTGTCTGTGGCCGGTGAAGCGGCAATTACCGCACTGGCTACCGGCACGGTACTGGTGGTGCTGCCCATGATTATTGAACGCAGTAAGGAGATGCTTAAAGAAAAAGAAATGGACAGCGATGAAACCTACTCTACAGTAGATGTTATTGTACCTACGGCCTATAGTTTTCCCAGTACCGGCACCCTGCTCGGGCTTGGTTTTATTCTGTTTTCAGCCTGGTATGTCGGCTCACCCTTATCAATTTATCAGTATCCCTCATTCATTGTAATGGGGGCATTGACGGCTTTCGGCAGTATGGCCGTAGCCATTCCCTTTATGCTGGATTTTTTCGGACTGCCGGCGGATCAGTTTCAGCTGTATCTGTTGGGCAGTGTGGTTACAGCACGTGTTGCTACGGCCCTGGCAGCCTTACACGGTTTTGTCGTAACACTTCTGGTTGCCAGCGCAGTCATTCGTTTATTAAACTGGTCCCGCCTGTTCCAGGCTATTGCGGCTCATCTGGGTATTACCTTCGTGGTTATGATGTTGATGGGGCAGGCGCTTACCTATCTTATTCCTTATGAATACGAAGGCAGTAAATCCTTTGAATCCATGCGCTTACTGGAGAAATCTCAACCCGTTAAACAGGTTAAGGCATTTGCACCGCTGAGTGAAAGTGATCAGGCGCGGCAGCGTCTGGACGTTATTCTTGAACGGAGTGTGCTGCGTATTGGTTATTTCTCTAATACCTTACCCTATGCATTTCGTAATAATAAAGCTGAACTGGTAGGGCTGGATATGGAAATTATGCATGAACTGGCCAGGGATCTGGGTGTTAAAATTGAATACATACATATCAAGCAACGTGGTCAGGAAGACAAAATGCTACAGGATGGCCGAATTGATATAGCTATTGGCGGTAATTCTATTACCCCAGTCGGTGCCAGAACGGCGGTTTATTCTTCGCCTTATATGGTTAATACCGCCGGTGTGGTTGTGCTTGACAAATACCGGGATGAATATCAGTCTCTGGATATGATAAAGGAAAGGGACATTCTGACTCTGGCAGTACCGGATGTCGCCTACTATTTACGGGTTGCCAGGGAAAACTTCCCTAATGCTGAAATTGTGCCCTTAAAAAATACCAGGGAGTATTTTAAAGGTAAGGTTAAAGCCGATGCATTACTTTATTCCGTTGAAATCGGTTCGGCCTGGTGTATTTTATACCCTGAATATACGGCACTGGTTCCTCATGGTCTGAAATTTAAGGTACCTATTGCCTTTAAGCTGCCCAAAAAGGAATACGACTGGGTATTTTATATTAATAACTGGCTGGAACTGAAAAAAGACGGGGGGTTCCTGGACAGAAGCTATCACTACTGGATTATGGGGCATAATCCTAAAGAGAAAGAACCGCGCTGGTCGGTATTAAGAAATGTGCTTGGCTGGGATATATAGGCCTGAGCCGGCCGTTTATTAAGCTCTTTACTTCCCCCTTCTTAGAAAGGGGATTGAGGGGGGTAAATTTAGTTGAGGTTCAGGATAGAGCCTGGATATAACTGTCCGTATTGGTACGTACGGTTTTATTAAACTGCTCCTGCATAGACGGTAATACGATCGCATCCGGTTCGCCAGTCAGTTCATCCATAAACACCTTCTTGACCTCGGTTGCCAGAACCAGAACATTGTCATAACGGCTGTGACAGAACCCGGCCAGATAACCTTTACCGTAAAATATATCATTTTCAGCCGCAGTAATGTCCACGCCCTCTACCTGCATGTTTTTTAGTGCGCTCAGCCAGGTATCAATAATCGGACGCCATTTATCACTTTTCACAGAAGTGGTTCCCAGGTTAAAAACCGGCAGATCGGTACGTTCATGGCGTTTGTAATTATAGGAGTGGGTGTCATAGACAATACACTGGCCGAAATCTTTACTCAGGGCTTCCACTACTGCAGCAACAATACGGTAAAACCGGGCATGCTTTGCCTTGCTTGCAGCAATCTGTTCAGCCGTTAAAGGTTTTTTCCAGACTTCTTTGCCCCAGGCGGTTTCATAAACACATTCATCGGTATTCCGATTGAGATCGTATTCATAGCGGGAATCATTACCAATCATGGTAATAGGCTGGCGTTCAATAAAACTGCCGGTATAGGGGTCTTCCTCATAATAGCGTTCAGCCTGAGTAAGCAGACTGTTCTGCGCCAGTTCTTCACGCAGGTTGCTCCCATTATGAATAGCCGCTGCCAGAGCCGGTTCGTATTTATCAATTTTTATGTCAAAACCACCGCCTTCTATGGTGGCTGAAAACGTTTCTCTGTTATTAATTTTTGATAAAATGTCCTGTTCTGATAATATGATCATTCTACTCCTGTGCTCCGTTGTTATACTTTTGACGAAGTTAGGATAACAAAAACTGTATGGATAAACGAGTATAACCATGACTCCACCCAGCAAACGAATAGCTTCTATAGACTGGATGCGTGGACTGGTGATGATTTTTATGGTGCTGGATCATGTATCCATGGTTTACGATGCCAATCATCTGAGTTCCGATTCTGCCGCTAAATACATTGCAGGTACACCGTTGCCGGCATTTGAGTTTTTCAGCCGATGGATCACACATTTATGTGCACCGGTTTTTGTCTTTCTGGCCGGAACCGCACTGGCCATCAGTGTAGAAAGAAAAGTGGCCAAAGGTATTGACCACAAACAAATTGATAAGGATATTCTGTTGCGGGGTGCATTTATTGCTCTGCTTGATCCAACGGTAATCTCATTTTTTTCCGGAAAAATGACCATTCAGGTGTTATATGCTATCGGTGTGGCCATGATGTGTATGGCTTTTTTCCGCCGTCTATCCAGTACCCTGTTAATTCTTATTGCTATAGCCTGGTTCGCTTTCGGTGAGCTGCTGACGGTTCAGAACTGGCCGCCCGCACAGGGACAAAGCGGTTCAATTATTGAAGCGCTGCTGTATTCTACTTATTCATCCCCCGATATGGTTATTATGTATCCCTTGCTTCCCTGGTTGGCTATGATGATTATGGGCTGGGTATTTGGCCGTTATTTACTGGCTTACAGGGAAGGGAAGGCGGTGATCAGTCCGGTAAGGCTGTTAATGAGCCTGGGCGTTACACTGCTGCTGGCTTATGCGGCTATTCGTTATAATAACGGTTACGGCAATATGCTGCTGTATCGTTATGATGACAGCTGGCAGCAGTGGCTGCATGTAAGCAAATATCCACCTTCAGCCTCCTTTACCGCACTGGAACTGGGGCTGATGTTTTTGATTATGGGCTTAATGTTTTATTTTGAGCCGATTATCGGTGTACGTCGAAACGGTGTATTACTGGTTTTCGGCCAGACCGCCATGATTTTTTACCTGGTACACCGGATTATACTAACCGGTTCAGGCACTTACGGCGGCTTACGCGGTATAACCGATCTGTCCACTTCATATATTATTACTGTGGTCTTTCTGATTTTACTATACCCGTTCTGCCTATGGTACAGAGACTTCAAAGCCCAGAATATAAACCGTTATTTCTGGCTCAAATACCTGTAATTCAGACTTTGAATTATATGTACCTAAAACCTGTAATTTAAATAAAACCGAATATCAGTAAAATCATCGGTAACGGAGTCAAACTCATAACCATGACGGGCTTTATAGGCTTCAAAATCATAAGAAGTGGTATAGTCGTTATAAGCAATCCGCAACTGGGCACTTAAACCGTCCAGAGAAATATCACCAAGACAGGCATCTTTGGCAAAGGCATAATTAAAATCCAGGGTGGTTTCAGTTCGATCCTGTCGGGCATCAGTATCGGATAGTTTATCCGGAAGATTATAGTCGCCATAACGCAGGCGTATATTCAGACCGCTAAAGGGGCTGTTGCCGGCAAACTGATATTGTACTCCCATACCCACGGAAACGGTGCCGGCCAGTTCTGAGTCCTGTACCTGAAAGGAATTAAACATCTGCGGGGTACCCCAGCGGACAAAAATGGTACCGCCGTCATAGGAGTTCTCGTTATAACGGACTTGGTTAAAACTGAGAAAATAATTAAAATTACCCTTAAATAACTGCAGTTTTAAACCATAAAACCAGGTGTCGATGTTACCGGCAATCTGATCGCCGGTGTCTTTCTGCAGAGCGTACTGGGCGGCCAGTTTAAATTTATAATCCTCAAGTGGTTCGAAAGTATAATCGCCATACAGATAGGTCGTATTCACAAAATCATTAATAAAATAATTCCAGGCTTCCAGTGACAGGCTGTTGGCATCATATATTACACTGGCCATGGTCATTTCTTTTTTAGGCCCATTGTAATTATTGTTTTTAAAATCATTCGGATTATAAGAGCCGCGGATAAGGGGCTTATTGTTGTTAGCAATTTTAATCTGGGCGCCGCGGGCCATATCAATAAAAGAATCCGAATTGCGTTCTTTCATTTTTGTAATGTAACCGAAATTAAACCTGAAGCGGGATAACCGGGTATTTTCATAAATCAGCCCTTCATGGGTGATGGGCGTCATGCGGATATCCGATAATGAAACAAAACGGTAATCGGGCATTTCCTGGCGTCCCAGTTTTACCATATGCTCTCTGGTCTGATATTTGAAATAGACTTCACCAAAAACCGTATAAGATTCCTGTTCACCGTCCTTTTCATACAGACCTCCCAGACCCCGTCGATTATCTGGATTATTGCCGACAGGTTGAGAAGTATACAGGGTTGCACCGGCAGACAGATTGTATATCGGGGCGGTTTCAAACCCCAGATAGCCGCCTGCGGCGGAATATTGCTGAATTTTTTTATGTGCAGCACCGGCTGAAGAACTGTCCTGCAGCACATGTAAATCACTGTCCCGGTATTGACCGCTGTAACGGAGCAGCACCTTGAACTTGCCATGGGTTAAAGCATAACTAAGCGTATTAGCTTCAGCTAAATCATCAGGTTTACTGACTTGAGCAAAACTGGAACTAAAACTCATCAACCAGAGGCAGAGAATAAGCCAGGGAATAAAGGGCAGGGTGAATAAAGGCATCAAGCTGAAACTCTAAAGCTTTTAAAAAAGTCATTATCCTACACCCTGTCTAAAAAGACTATACCTAACGACCACTGCCGCCATGATGTCCACCGCCCATGCCGCCGCTGCCGTATCGACTGCCGCCATAGCTGCCGCTATTCATGCCTGAGCCCATACCTGATCCATAACGGTTAGTGTTCTGATAACGGCTGCCGCCATAACCACCGGACTGACCATAACGGTTCTGATTACCGTTCCCGTTGCCACTGCCCTGACCGTAGCGATGCTGTTTACCGCCACCACCACCCTGACCACGACCCATACCACCCTGGCCCTGACCTCGTCCCATGCCGCCATTACGCTGACTCATACGTTCCATATTTTTTCGGCCGCTGGCGCCCATATTCATATAGGACTGTCTCTGATTTTGATCCATGCTCTGCATACGGGACTGGCGTTCAGTACGATAGGCATTACGGGAATCATTATCCATAGTTCTTACCTGATCCTGCATTCCAAACAGTTCGTCATTAGAGTAAGCACTATAATCTGCAGCAGTGCTTATTCCAGAGAAAGCCAGCAATGAACCTGTCAGGGCTAAATTAATAATCGTTTTTTTCATAATCATATACCGTGTGTTAATTAAAAAGAAACAATCGGACCTGTTCCGGTTGCTTAGTGATTGAATACCAGTATAGATGAGGAATATGAGTAAAATATTTCCATATCTTATAAGAATGTTTCAGTTTGTTTCATTTTCAGGCTCATTTAATCTCTCTGTGTATAATCCTAAACAATTAATAGGATAATAAAATCATGAATGGTGAAAAACTGCACATTTTAATTGTCGATGATGATCCAAAGCTGGGCAACCTGTTAGTTCGTTATCTGAAAGAACAGCAGATACAGGCCAGTGTGGTTCACAATGGTGATGAGCTGGATAGTGAACTGGCTCAAAACAGCTTTGATTTAATCATTCTTGATATTATGCTGCCCGGTGAAGATGGTCTGAGTATTGCCAGGAGGATTAGGACCACTTCTGAAATCCCGATTATTATGCTGTCGGCCAGAGGAGAAGATATAGAAAGAATTATCGGACTGGAGGTCGGGGCGGATGATTATCTGGCAAAACCGTTTAATCCCAGAGAGCTTTTAGCACGGATCCGTGCGGTTTTAAGACGACCTGTTTTCAATAATAATGAAGATTTATCTAATCCAGTAAGCAGTGCTCATACTCATGTAAAAAACTTTGAATTTGGTCCTTTTCGTTTTAATTCTATCAACAGAACCCTACACAAGGATAATCAATCCATTGAACTGACCAGCGGTGAATTTGATATTCTGGAAACGTTTATAAATAATGCCAATAAGATCTTG
>JALVDE010000534.1 GCA_027009375.1 Gammaproteobacteria bacterium | reverse complement strand
CAGAATAGTGAAAACCAATCCGGCTATGGTGGCATTAATGACCGGGGTTGTTGATGGTTTATATGGTATTGCCTTTGCTCTGCAGAAATTAAAATTAGTACAACAGGATCCGCAGAAAGCCGCTGGAGAGAATAATGCAGAGGTGTCCTTCCTGTTCAGTATAACCACAGAATACCCGCAGCAGATCTGGCGTATGATATCCGGTTTTAGTTCAGCTACGGCATTAATAACCCCATCTAAAGAACCTCAGCGTTTAAACTTTCCCGAACTTGAGCCTTATGGCATTGAGCTTTACCTGGCAATCATGGGTGAACATCTGGTGCTTTATAGTGGACAGCCTGCACAGCAACTGGCACAGAAGCTGGTCAATAAACCCATTAGTGCCAATGGTCTTATTTATGAAAGTATTAATTATTCAGCTTTGTCAGAAGCCGCACAGCACTTAAAACAGTCCATAAATAAAACCGGGAAAGAAAATAACACCCCCGCAGAAAGCTGTATTTATTTTGATGAAACCCTGGCAAGGCTGTCCCGAATGTCCGGCACCATGGTTTATAACAGTGATTTTACTGAGCGGGGCTGGCATCACAGTCTGACAACGGATATTGCAGTCAGGTCGCCAGTGAGTAAGTCGTTGCTAATAGCAGGCAAGTATCACACTTTCTATGTGGGTGATGGCTGCCGGTTAATCAAAGATGGGGTAGAGGAAATTTTGGAAGACGGCACCGGGTTTTATCAGAAATATTCAGAAGATGGTCAGTGCGTTATCTTTGAAACCCGTTATCGCTGGACACAGTCCAATGCCAGGCTGCAGTTTCAATACCTTAGTGAGCATAGTCGTCCGCAGGGGCTTTGCAGCAATGAATTTGAGCCATGGGCTGTGCCGCAGGAAGACTACATGAATGACAGCTGTGATTTAGCTATGGAGCCAAACGGTGCTTTTGCCTGTTTCTATCACTGGGACGGTGCCAGTAATAAAACGGTTTATAAAAAATTTTCAGATAAATAAATACAGGGAGTGATTGTGTCTGCCTGCATAAGGCTGAACATTTCAGCCGGGCGGCCATGAGAACGGCCGTCCGGCCAGCAGATGCAGGTGAGTATGAAAGACTGTCTGTCCCGCCAGGCGGTTGCAGTTAAAGTTTAACCGGTAACCATCCTCCGCGACACCGAGTTCCTGAGCCAGTTTCTGGGCTGTCAGGATCATATAACCCAGTAAATCCTGATGTTCCTCTGTAAAATCATTAATTGTGGCAATGTGCTGTTTTGGAATGATCAGTATATGAATGGGAGCCTGCGGTGCAATATCATGAAAGGCCATAACCCGTTCATCTTCATAGGCAATGTTTGCAGGAATATGACCGTCAAGGATCTGACAGAACAGACAGTTGTGTTCAGACATAAACAGGACTCCAGTGGTTTCTGAGGGTATGTTTGATATTAATGTATCTGGAAGTTACCTGAGTCAGAGAGAAAATTCAATATTGGTTCCGAATTTGGTATGATTTCGGATTATTCTGGTAATTATTATTTAAGGACGCAACGATGAGTTGGTGGGGCAAATTAATTGGTGGTGCGGTCGGTTTTTCCATGGGCGGTCCGCTGGGCCTGTTAATTGGCGGTATTCTTGGACATAAGTTTGTTGATAAACCCAATAATGAAGCATTGGGAGAAAATAATGAGTTAACCCAGGCGGCATTTTTCTCTGCCACGTTTTCCATTATGGGGCACATTGCCAAAGCCGATGGCCGGGTCAGTGAAGATGAAATTGCCATGGCCCGGCAGATCATGGAGCATATGCACCTGGATGCGGAACAGAAAAAAGCGGCTGTCCAGTTATTTAATGAAGGTAAAAAAGCGAACTTTGATCTGGATGGTGTTCTACTGCAGTTTAAACAGGTTGCTCACCGCCGTACCACACTGCTGCAGATGTTTCTGGAAATTCAGCTTCATGCTGCTTATGCTGACGGTAAGATGGACAGTGCCGAACAGGCCATTATTAACCGCATTGCCGGTCAGCTGGGTTTCAGTGCCCGTCATGTTGAACAGTTATCGGCCCTGGTTCGTTCTAATCTGGGGCTGGATGGACAGGGTTATTATTATGGCGGGGCAGACAGCGGTAAAAGTTCGGGGGACTTATTAAAAGAAGCGTATGAAATACTGGGTGTTCCTGAATCCGCCACTGATGCAGAAGTAAAAAAAGCCTATCGCAGAATGATGAACCAGCACCACCCTGATAAACTGGTTTCCAAAGGCCTGCCGGAAGAAATGATCGAGTTGGCCACAGAAAAAACCCAGCAGATTAAAGCGGCCTATGAGTTAATCAAAAAATCCAGGAAGTAAGAGCAAAACAGACGACCCTTGTTCCTAAAACCTGCCGTTACAAATTAATATATTTACCGCCGCTGGCAACAATAATGGTGATCAGGCCCAGCACCAGGTTGGTTGTAACCATATTACGGATTTTATTGATAATGGCACCGCCCTGGGGGAAATTTCCGGCATTAACAGCTGTTTTAAACTTTTGAAACAGAACAAAATAAATATAAGCATATATGGCAGCCATTATCAGACCAATACCGTGCATGATATGGATATAGGTCGCTTTTAATCCAGCCAGTCCGCCGAATACATCAAAAATCATCCAGTAGCCGGTAATTAAAATAGCAATAACCGAAATCCACACCCAGAAGAAGAAACGTCCGAAAACGGCCAGCCATAAAGGCAGTCGTTGTGGTGGGTCCAGTTTTTCAATGGCCGAAGGACGCAGGATCATATGCGCAAAAAACATCCCCCCTACCCAGATAACGGCACCAAGAATATGGATAGTAAAAGCAAGAGAATAACTCATAAAAAACCTCGTTCGATGGATAAAAACCGGATAATCGGAACGCTATTGTAAACTAAATGAACCTTCTATGAATACTTAACCTTTAGAACAAATACTGTCAAACCGAAAATCCAAAAGAAAAAAGTGATCAGATTTTTAATAATTTTAAGTTTTCGTCTTTGTCCCTCTCTTAACTGATTTATGTTATTGATAAATTCATTGTGTTCTGTTGTACGGTCATAAATGCTGAATATTTTGGATGCATCTTTTAGAAAGGCGTTCTGATCTTTTTCTGATAAAGAAGAGTTCTTCAATTCTTTTTTAAAATTTTCAATGTTGTGTTTCTTATCTAAAATGTTATTAACAAAGAAATCTAATTCTGGTTGAGTGAGGGTATCCCTGGTTTTAACTTTTATATGAGTATTCAAATAATACAAAAAATCCACATAATCTTCTTTAAATTCAAAATAGTTGCTGTCAAGCAGTAATGTTTTATTGTTTTGCAGTTTTATTTTTAATTTGCGCCTTAGTCCAATACCCGTATAAAGGTCTTCTGCGAGTTGTATTTCATGATAGGGAATAACTAAAGGGGAGATTTTGATCCCACTGTCTGGAATCTGTATTTTATTTTCAAATAACCTTATTTGGTTATCTGAAAATAAATTTTTTCTAAGTAAAAGAATATAGTAGATAAAAATAGAATCAAAGGTAATAGCAGAAATTATTAAAAAATAACTGCCTGGAAAATTTGCAATAACACTTAGCGATAAAAAATAAGCAATAGGCAGAGTAAGTATTATAAATAAAATAATACTGTATATAGAACGCTTATATGTGAACTCATCCGTAGAATAGTACATAAAATCCCTTTCAAGTAATTTTCCAAATAAGCAATATTATAATAAAAATACCGGATAAAATGAAAAAATCGTGTTCAAAATAATACAAAAATCCTGGATTCTGCTTATAAGTGGTTATTGATATTTATCAAGTGTTTTTTTCAGCCAGTGGTGCACATAATTAACCAGTTCCTCATCCAGGCCAAGATAAAAGTGATTGGCGCCCAGTGTTTTACTTTGGCGATATTGCTGATTGCCTGCTTTATGGGCTGCTTTTTTACGGGCTTTGGCTGAGTTCATAACACTGTTCAGATCATTACTGCCGTATAAATCCAGCAGTGGAATAGTAATTTTTTCAATCATGGCCGGGCTGTTCAGGGGAATGTCCTTACCCTGAGAGGGCGTGCCGATAATAACGGCGGCTTTAATAACCGGTGTATCATCATCGGGCAAGGTATCTGAAGCGTGTTTCTGCAGATAATCCAGCGCCATTAAAGTACCGAAACTATGAGCGACAATAACGATTTTAGAATAATTGGGTTTGAGATACTCAATGGCAGTCTGGATTCTGGGCAGAGAAGCTTCAATCACTTCCTTGCGGCTCTGGGGATTCTTTTTATCAGGATATATTAATGGCACCTGGATAGACAGTGTTGCCCAGCCTTTATCCGGCAGTTCAACTCTTAAAGGGTGGATAACATCTCCCCAGTCGGGATGGGCGCCGGTGCCATGAATAAGAATAATAGCACCTAAAGCTTTTTCAGTGGTTTCCGGAGTAAAAATAGCAAAAAAAGTATTCTCGCTCTGTTTATCAGCACCCGAAGGCAGATAAAGCGGATCACCGGTGACAATATTGTCTTCCAGTTGTTCCGCCCAGCGCTGCTCGCTCTCAGTATTAATGCTGGATGCCAACACATGACTCGTATGAATAAAGAGAAGTGCAGTCAGAGCAATTAATAAGAAAATGCTTATTTTCTGCGGTTTCAGTGGATTAAATGCTGATATTTTCATAGTTATCGTTTAAAATGTTAGATTAGTTTTTACATTTAGCGAGTATTTTAAGTGAGTCTGATACCTAAGTCCTGATAACAGGGTTCCTGGTAACCAGACAATTGCGATGCTCTCTCTATCTTATTTATTTTATGAGGATTTGTCATGGCAAAATCTTTAATTGCACCATCTATTTTATCGGCTGATTTCGCACGTTTAGGCGAAGAATGTGTCAATGTTCTGGACAGCGGTGCCGATGTTATTCACTTTGATGTCATGGACAATCATTATGTACCGGTTCTGACCATTGGTCCCCTGGTCTGTGAAGCCCTGAGAAACTACGGTATTAAGCAGGATATTGATGTACACCTGATGGTTAAGCCCGTCGATAATATCATTCCTGAGTTTGCCAAAGCCGGTGCTAGTTATATTACTTTTCATCCGGAAGCTTCTGAACATATTGACCGCAGCCTGTCCCTGATCCGTGAGAATGGTTGTAAGTCTGGTCTGGTGTTCAATCCTGCCACACCTTTAAGCCTGCTCAAACACGTTATGGATAAAGTCGATGTTATCCTGCTGATGTCAGTTAACCCAGGTTTTGGCGGTCAGAGCTTTATTCCTGAAACCCTGAACAAGTTACGCGAAGCCCGTAAAATGATTGATGACAGCGGCTATGACATTCGTCTGGAAATTGACGGCGGTGTTAAGGTTAATAATATTGCTGAAATCGCTGAAGCCGGTGCTGATATGTTTGTGGCCGGTTCTGCTATTTTTAATACCGAAGACTATAAGGCCACTATTGATCAGATGCGTGCTGAATTAGCCAAAGTCGGCAAATAACAGCGAGTTGTTTCAGATGATTAGAAAACCGAAAATGGTCCTTATTGATGTCGATGGGACCCTGGTGGACAGCGTACCGGACCTGGCTTATTGCGTAGATGAAATGCTAAAGCAACTGGGTATGACACCCTATGGCGAAGGTGAAGTACGCCACTGGGTGGGTAATGGCGTAGAGCGTCTGGTTCGGCGTGCCCTGATTGGTCAGCTTGAGGGTGAGCCCGATGAAGAGCTGTTCAATAAAGGTTATCCCATTTTTATGGAGCTGTATAAAGAAAACACCTCCAAACGCAGCTGCCTGTATCCCGGTGTTAAAGAGGGTGTTGAATACCTTAAAGCATCCGGCTACAAGCTTGGCTGTGTGACCAATAAAGCCGCTGAATTTACCCACCCCTTACTAAAGGATCTGGGTTTATTTGATTACTTTGAGTCAGTGGTCAGTGGTGATACCCTGGAAAAGAAAAAGCCTGATCCCATGCCCTTACTTTATTCAGCAGAAAAACTGGGTGTGGCTCCGGAAGATTCACTGATGCTGGGCGATTCCATCTCTGATGTAAAAGCTGCCCGTGCGGCTGGTTTTCAGATTATCTGTATGAGTTACGGCTATAACCACGGTGTGGATATCCGTGAGGCTAATCCTGATGCAGTGATTGACTCTATGGTGGAATTAAAAGAGCTGTTATAAAAATAATTTAATATACTGTAGAGTGACTGACTGCAGAGGCTATATTTACGGGGTTTTGAAAACATGGATGTTTTCACAAAGCGATACATGGATGTACTTGAGCGCCCCCGGAAATATAGCCTCTGTAGGCAGTTACGGTAAGATAGACTGAATCATTATAAATTACTGTTATAACTTTCTAAAACTCATATAAAAATACCAAACATGAATTTACTCAATAACAATCAGTTAAAAGAACGATGGTGGCGT
>JALVDE010000533.1 GCA_027009375.1 Gammaproteobacteria bacterium | reverse complement strand
GGCTAAAAACAAAAAACCCGTTCTGAACTTAATCAGAACGGGTTTTTTAGTCTGGTACTACTGATGCTTTACTTAGCGGCAGGAGCAGCAGGCTTAGCAGGAGCAGCCTGAGGTGCTACTGGTGCTGGGTATGGACGTGGAGCATAGCCATAACCACCATAACGATAGGGTTCGTTAGCATAAGTGTTATAACCATCAAAACGGCTGTTCATATTGTTGTAGCCATTGTAGTTGCTATAACCATTACCATAAGCGGAACCGCGGGTGTTACCTTTACCACGACCACGACCACGGGCTTTAATAGTGATTTCTACATCACCGTCCATGTCGCTGTCCATGCTGCCATCACCCCAACCACTGCCATAGCCGTTGCCATATGCATTGTTGTTCCAGTTGTTCTGACCATAACCGTTAAAGTTAGTATTGGAGTTGCTGTCATCTCCCCACCAGGCGTTTGCAGTCATAGATACAACAGAAGTTGCAATAGCAGCAGCAATAATTAATTTTTTCATTTTATACTCTCCAGTATTTGTTTAATCTTAAATTATTGGTTCGGATAAAAAACGCTTATCCGGTTAATGTGTTTCACGTTGATTTTATTATTTTCCTTCAACTTGGTTACTAGTATATTAGATCCAATTAATATTAGCAATAGTTAATATGAAATTTCTGGCATTTTTTTTAATTTAATTTCAGGCTTTAGTTTACTGCTCGTGATTAACCTGTACAGTAATAATAATCTCATTATCCTGCTCAACGATATCCAGAACCTCATGTCCATTAATTCGACACCATGCAGGAATATCTGCTTTAGCACCGGGATCAGTACTGGTCACTACTAATCTATCACCAGTGCTCAGTTTAGCCACCGCATCCTGAGCTCTAATCACCGGCAAGGGACACAATAATCGACGGGCATCGACATAACAGGGTTCTTTATGCTGATCGGCACTCATATCAGCCAGTCCTTATTGATATCATCAGGCAACATGGGGCTGATACTGTATTCCTGTTCCTCACCCGTACTCTGGCGAATAACCAGTTTAACCTGCGGATCATTTTTTCCCTGGCTATAGCGAGCCACCAGAGCCAGTGCCTGGTCACGTTCCTCATCAGATTTAAATTCACCGTCCACCAGACACAGAGCACCGGGATGGCTGGTCGGATAGATGGACATAAACTGGTTCTTATAGCCCTGCATAAAACGGTTTTCACCTTCTTCACGACCGATAATCAGTTTCAGATGGGGTGCCAGTCTAAAATGGCGCCCCATTTTAAGCATAATTATGTCATCCAGCTCATAATCACGGCTGGGACGGTTATGCCACATATCCTGTAATTTAATGGCATAATTTTCATCCGTGAGCATACAGCAGCCGCCGGCAGGCTGGGCATAATCCTTAAAGCCGAATTTTGCTGCCAGAGCCATCTGTGGCTTGCGGGTACGGCCGCTGAAATCATACAGTTTTTCCCGATCCAGCCAGCCTTCACGTTCCGGCAGGGTTTCGGGTAATTGTTTTGCACTTAAGGGCCGAACTAAAAGATCATTACCACCGGATTCTTTAGCCACCACCGGCATGGTTTCCCGACGCTGTGACATAGGCCGCTGACCCACCACCTCACCGGTAATAATAAAGTCAAAATTATGTTCCTTAATCCACTGCACCGCTTTTTTAACCATAAAGGTTTTGCAGTCCAGGCAGGGATTGACATTTTTACCGTAGCCGTGTGCCGGGTTCAGCAGAATATCCTTGTATTCTTCCACCACATCCACAATATGCAGTTTAATACCCAGTTGTTCAGCCACCCACAGGGCGTTATTACGCTTCTGCTTGTCCTGGTGCTTTTTCCTGACCGCATGGGTATGACCTTCCACACAGAAACCGGTAAAGAAATTAATCCCTTCGACATGGATCCCCTGTTCCTGAATCACTTTTACCGCCAGCATGGAGTCCAGTCCACCGGATATCAGGGCTACGGCTTTACGTTGCTGTTTCATCTCACTACTTCAACTTGCTTAAAAGCAGGGATTATAACAAAAAAGCCGGCAATAAATCCTGACTAATTTAATTAGTCTTTATTTGCTGAAACGCCTGGTATATCAGGAATTATTTAATTCTATCACCGGCAGGGCAGCAGAATCGGGGTGTTTACGACTATTGGCATAAAAGGCCCTGAGTTCATCACGGGTCATATACATCCGGTAAGCCAGTTTACGGTGTTTAACCGGCAGGCCGGCCTTGCGAATGGCGATAGTGATCTGGGTGGGTGTGTATTTTTTCTGATTGCCATAAAGAGCGCTGAGCTGTTCGGGCAGTATTTTCTCATAACTGCGCTGAGCACGACTTCGCTCCATTCTGGATTTAAAATTGACGATTGATTTAAGCATATTTAGTCTCCCGCCATCTGCGACTGCGTACTGGCTTTCATAATCGCATGATACTGCCGGGATAGTTTTCGATTCCAGAGCCATAAATTAATTGTGGAAGCAATGGCCTGGAGTACTGAGTGACGCCTTACTTTCATCACAACTCCTTGTATTTCAATGTATTTCAATGTGTTTTATTAGTATTATTTTCCGGATAGAAGTTTAGCGATTTTTAAATACAGCAGACAAGTCGGGAAAACCCCGCTTACGTAGGAAATGTGATGTGTTTCTCGTTTTTAAACAGAAAAGCCCTTATCCTGACCTTCTCCCAAAGGGAGAAGGGAACAGGGCTCTGTTTATTAGCAAGGATAGGGCTTAAGATTTAGGAGCTTTAGTAGCATAATCTGTAAACTTGTCTAAGGCACCGGATATTTTTTTCAGAATATTATCTCTGTCCTTAATACCATGACGTTTGGCAATATAGAACGGGGTATTATAAGCCAGCCATACTTTACCATCCGCATCTTTCCAGGCCATGGCTTTAAGCGGCAGATCAATAGCTGTCGTTGGTGAGCTCTGCATTAGCAGGGTACCGGTTTTGGGATTACCGAAAATCAGTAATTCTGTTTCCGTCATGGTTAAACCCACTTTTTTAGCCCCTTTAGTATGATTAACACGGGTAAAAACAGTCAGTCCTTTCTTTAACAGGATCTGCTCCAGTCGATCCAGAGTTTCGGGAACGCTGTAAGCACTGGGCTTGATAATTAAGCCATCTATATTTTGCGGCTGCGCCATAACCAGGCTGCTTAAAGCCAGTGTCAGGATAAAAAGTATTGCTTGTATCGGTTTCATTATTATTGAGTCCTTTTCATTTTAGTTATCGATATTTTTTTAGGTTAACATAAAGTCTGTAAAAAACGATATAGGTGTATTCCACAGTAACAGGTGGACAATTCCTATTATAGTAAGACGGCCTTTCTATATAGTGAACAGGACCTAAATCCATAAAAATAGTATCAATTTCAGGCAAAATAACGATCTGCCAGATGCTTTAAGGTATAATTACGGCCTTTTAGATAACCCTTAAACAGATAATATAATGTCAGAGAGTAGCTCAAATACCAGTAATGCCTCCAGTACCCTTGATGTGTCCACATTTCAGGGACTGATCCTCGCCCTGCAGACCTATTGGGCCGAAAAAGGCTGTGTGCTGCAACAACCCTATGATATGGAAATGGGTGCCGGTACTTTTCACCCGGCCACTTTTTTACGAGCCATTGGCCCGGAGCCCTGGAGCGCAGCTTATGTTCAGCCCTGCCGACGCCCTACCGATGGCCGCTATGGTGAAAACCCCAATCGTCTGCAGCATTATTATCAGTTTCAGGTCGTTATTAAACCTTCCCCACTGGATATACAGGAGCTGTATCTGGGTTCTCTGAAAATGCTCGGCATTGATCCGCTGGTACATGATATCCGTTTTGTGGAAGACAACTGGGAATCACCCACCCTGGGTGCCTGGGGTCTGGGCTGGGAAGTCTGGCTTAACGGTATGGAAGTGACCCAGTTTACCTATTTCCAGCAGGTCGGTGGCCTGGACTGCAAACCGGTAACGGGTGAAATCACCTATGGCCTGGAACGGATTGCCATGTACCTGCAGGGTGTAGAAAGTATTTATGATCTGGTCTGGACAGACGGTCCGCTGGGTAAAGTCACTTATGGTGATGTATTTCACCAGAATGAAGTGGAAATGTCCGCCTATAATTTTGAACAGGCTCCAGTGGATAATCTGTTTCAGCAGTTTGATCACCTGGAAACAGAAAGTAAGCGTCTGATAGAAGCCGGCCTGCCGTTACCTGCTTATGAAATGATGATTAAAGCCTCCCATGCCTTTAACCTGCTGGATGCCCGTCATGCTATTTCAGTCACTGAACGTGCCCGTTTTATCGGCCGGGTCCGCGGGCTGGCCAGAGCCGTTGCCCAGGCCTACTATGATCGGCGTGAGGCACTGGGTTTTCCAATGGTACAGGATACTTAACAGATTTCTTTTTCTCCCAAAGGGAGAGGAAATATGTATAAGAACATACAGAATATAAATCGGATTTAAAACATGTCAGACAGTAAAGACTTATTACTTGAACTTGGTACGGAAGAACTGCCTCCTAAGGCTCTAAAGGGACTAGCACAGTCTTTTTGCAACGGGATTGCCGAGGGACTGGATAAAGCCGGACTCAGGTACGATGAAATTAAAACCTATGCCACCCCAAGACGTCTGGCAGTACTGGTAAAAAACCTGGCTACTACCCAGCCGGATAAAGCCATTGAACGTCGTGGTCCTGCGCTGCAGGCCGCCTTTGATGATGAAGGCTGTCCAACTAAAGCGGCCATAGGCTTTGCCGGCTCCTGCGGTGTAACCGTTGAGGAGTTATCCAGGCTGGAAACCGACAAGGGTGCCTGGCTGGCCTATACTATTGAAGAAAAAGGCAAGGCAGCAGAAGAACTGATTCCGGCTATTTTTCAGACCGCACTGGATAAGTTACCCATCCCCAAACGCATGCACTGGGCTGATCTGGATGCCATGTTTGTCCGGCCTGTTCACTGGGCCGTTATTTTATTTGGCGAACAGGTGATTCAGGCCGACATATTAAGCGTGACATCTTCCAATAAAACCCGCGGACACCGTTTCCATCATCCTCAGGTCATTACCCTGGACAGCGCTGCTGATTATGAAACCGTTCTGGAACAACAGGGCAGGGTGATTGCGGATTTTGATAAACGCCAGCAAATCATCCATCAGCAGATTATGGATATTGCCGTACTGGCTGAGGGTACTGCCGTAGTTGATCCTGAACTGCTGGATGAAGTCACCAGTATGATTGAATGGCCAAAGGCTATTATTGGAGACTTTGAACCGCATTTTCTGGAGGTACCGCCAGAAGCTTTGATTTCGGCTATGAAAAAACATCAGAAATACTTTCATCTGGTGGATAAAGACAATAAGCTGATGCCTAATTTTATTACCATCAGCAATATTGAAAGCAGTGATCCTAAACAGATCAAGGAAGGTAATGAGCGGGTAATCCGGCCGCGTCTGTCTGATGCCAGTTTTTTCTGGAATCAGGATAAAAAACAACCTCTGGAAACTCAGCTTGAACGTTTAAAAACGGTGGTCTTTCAGAATAAGCTGGGAACCGTTTATGACAAAACCCAGCGGGTCAGAGAACTGGCTGGTAGTATTGCCAAACGTTTAAATACCAGCAGCAGCCATGCCAGACGGGCAGCCCAACTGGCCAAATGCGACCTGATGACTGAAATGGTCAATGAGTTCCCTGATTTACAGGGCATTATGGGACGCTACTATGCGCTTAATGACGGTGAAGACAGGGCAGTAGCCATTGCCCTGGATGAGCAGTATATGCCCCGTTTCGCCGGTGATCAGACTCCGGCATCGGCTACTGGTCAGGTACTGTCCATTGCTGAGCGCATTGATACTTTAATGGGTATTTTTGCCCTGGGTCAGATCCCCAGCGGGGATAAAGATCCTTTTGCCCTGCGACGTGCCGCCCTGGGCTTACTGCGCACTGTTATTGAAAATAAACTGGTTCTGGATATTCCACAGCTTCTGGCAGAATCGGCCGGATTATTTCCTGCAGAAATTAAAGCAGAAGATGCCGTTGAACCGGTTTATCAGTTTATGCTGGATCGCCTTAAGGGATATTTTGCCGATCAGGGCATAAGCACGGATGTCTTTGATGCAGTAGTTGCCATCAGACCGGCACAGCCCTATGACTTTGCCCAGCGTATTGAAGCCGTCAACCAGTTTAAAAAGCTGGATGCTGCCGAGTCCCTGGCAGCGGCCAATAAGCGTATTACCAATATTTTAAAGAAAATTAAAACTGACCTGCCTGTTCAGATCAACAATGAGCTGCTAAAGGAAAAAGCAGAAAAAAATCTTGCACAGCAGTTAACAGCGGTTATTGATAAAATCAGCCCGCTGCTGGCACAGGCGGCCTATACCGAAGCCTTAACCGAACTGTCCACTTTACGGGAGGTAGTCGATACCTTCTTT
>JALVDE010000532.1 GCA_027009375.1 Gammaproteobacteria bacterium | reverse complement strand
GCCCTGGACTGCATAGAAGATATTATTGAAGCGTCCGATGTCATTATGATTGCCCGCGGTGATCTGGGTGTGGAAATAGGTGATGCAGCACTGCCGCCCATTCAGAAACGCCTGATCAGTCTGGGACGCACCATGAACCGTGTGGTAATTACCGCTACACAGATGATGGAGTCCATGATTGAAAACCAGATCCCGACCCGGGCAGAAGTGTTTGATGTGGCCAATGCGGTACTGGACGGTACCGATGCGGTCATGCTTTCGGCAGAAACTGCAACTGGCAAGTTCCCGGACAAAGCCATTGCGGCCATGGATCGGATCTGTCGTGAAGCAGAAAAACAACGCCAGGTGAGTCAGTCAGATCACCGTATTCATACCGAATTTAAATATATTGATGAAGCCATAGCCATGTCCACCATGTATACGGCCAATCATCTTAAGGTAAAAGCCATTGTTGCTTTAACCGAATCCGGCTCAACCACGCTGTGGATGTCCCGTATAGGTTCTGGCATCCCGATTTTTGCTTTTACCAGTCATGTGGATACCCGCCGCAAGGTTACTCTGTACCGTGGTGTGGTTCCTGTCAGTTTT
Organism: Gammaproteobacteria bacterium; assembly: GCA_027009375.1. Lineage (GTDB taxonomy): Bacteria > Pseudomonadota > Gammaproteobacteria > GRL18 > GRL18 > JANELJ01. Next base: position 5,869 of record JALVDE010000532.1, on the reverse strand, counting down.
GAAATCGGCACCACCGATCATGCGGAACTGAATATGGAAGTTGTCGATGAACTTAAACGCCGCGGCACCGTCAGAGACGGTGATCTGGTCATTATTACCAAAGGTGATCTGGCCGGGGTAATGGGCGGCACCAATGCCATGAAAATTGTCAAAGTCGGGGAGATGGTAGAACCCGATTTTAATGGCTAAGCCGATAAAAACTGGTAAAATACACGAATCTGATTTTAAACGATTAATTAATAACTCAATAGATGAAGGAGAGCCAAGATGGCCTTGATTTCAATGCGTCAATTACTGGACTATGCTGCTGAACACAGCTTTGGTCTGCCAGCGTTCAATGTAAATAATATGGAGCAGGTCCATGCTATTATGCAAGCTGCCGATGAAACCGATTCACCAGTGATTATGCAGGGTTCTGCAGGTGCACGTTCTTATGCAGGCGAACCCTTCCTGCGTCATCTGATTTCTGCAGCAGTAGAAATGTACCCGCATATTCCGGTGGTCATGCACCAGGATCACGGTTCTGAGCCAGCAGTATGTCTGCGTTCAATCCAGTCCGGTTTTACCTCTGTTATGATGGACGGTTCCCTGATGGCGGACATGAAGACCCCTTCTACTTTTGAATACAATGTAGAGACCACTCGTGAAGTGGTTAAAATGGCTCATGCCGGCGGTGTTTCTGTTGAAGGTGAGCTGGGTTGTCTGGGTTCTCTGGAAACCGGTATGATGGGTGAAGAAGACGGCCACGGTGCAGAAGGCAAGCTGGACATGGATATGCTGTTAACTGATCCAGAAGAAGCCGCTACTTTTGTTAAGGAAACCGGTGTTGATGCCCTGGCTATTGCCATTGGTACTTCTCATGGTGCCTACAAGTTCACCAAGGAACCTGAAGGTGATGTACTGCGTATTGACCGTATTGTAGAAATTCATAATCGAATTCCTGATACACACCTGGTCATGCATGGTTCTTCTTCGGTACCTCAGGAATGGCTGGAAATTATCAATAATTACGGTGGTGACATGGGTCAGACCTATGGTGTGCCGGTTGATGAAATTGTTGAAGGTATTAAGAACGGTGTACGTAAGGTTAATATTGATACTGATCTGCGTATGGCCTCTACCGGTTCAATTCGTAAGTTCCTGGCTGAAAACCCATCCAACTTCGATCCTCGTAAATTCCTTAAGGCATCTACAGCGGCTATGAAAGACATCTGTAAAGCTCGTTATGAAGCCTTTGGCAGTGCGGGTCATGCGTCTAAAATCAAGCCATTACTGCTTGAAACTATGATTGGCCGCTATGAAAGTGGAGAACTGGATCCTAAAATTTCCTAACACGGGATATTATAGACCAAAATTTAGAGCCTTTTTCTGGTACGAAAGAGGCTCTAATCATGAAAGAGGACGGCCTGGCCGTCCTTTTTCTGTTTTAATTGATATAACAAATTACAACAAATTACAGATATTCCTGCTGGAATGTCAGGTAGATAAAGATAAAAACTATGAATAGTAATACAAAGCCAGTCGTTGGTGTGGTTATGGGCAGTAATAGTGACTGGGATGTAATGAAAAATGCCTGTCAGATGCTTAAAGATCTGGGGGTTGCATATGAAGCAAAAGTGGTTTCAGCACACCGGACACCGGATCTGCTGTATCAGTATGCAGAGCAGGCCAGGGACAGAGGGATTAAGTGTATAATTGCCGGAGCCGGGGGAGCAGCCCATCTGCCGGGCATGCTGGCGGCTAAAACCACTTTACCAGTGCTTGGGGTTCCGGTTAATTCACGCTATTTAAAAGGCATGGATTCGTTATTATCTATTGTACAGATGCCGAAGGGTATTCCGGTGGCAACCTTTGCCATTGGTGAAGCTGGGGCGGCTAATGCCGGTTTATATGCGGCATCTATTTTATCTGTAACTGATCAGGGTATTGCTGATAAACTACAGCTATTTAGAGATAAACAGGCTGAAGCGGTTTTGAATATGGAATTACCGGAGTTGTAAAAATTGGGTAATTACCCGGATTACCGTAACAGGCCATGGTGGCTGTAGTCATCTTATATTTTGATATGATGTTCCTTTTCAATAGAGAAAAAAGAATCACAGAAATAAGGAATGAGGAAAAACGATACCATGATACTACCAGGAAAAACATTAGGTATGCTCGGCGGCGGGCAGTTGGGGCGGATGTTTGTTATGGCGGCTCATGCAATGGGCTATCATGTTATTGTCCTTGATCCCGATCCTGACAGTCCGGCGGGTCGGATTGCCGATGAACATATTCATGCCTCCTATTCAGATCAATGGGCACTGGAGCAATTAGCCAATAATTGTGATGCTATTACCACCGAATTTGAAAATATACCATCAGCCACTTTAAAGAAACTGGAACAGTCGGTTCCGGTCCGGCCTTCTTCTTCTGCCGTTGAAATTGCCCAGAACCGTATTTCTGAGAAAACCTTTCTGGCCGATAATGGTTTTGAAACGGCTCGTTTTTTTCCCATATATGAACAGGAAGAACTGGAGTTTGCGTTGTCACAGATAGGCGGTACTGCGATTCTGAAAGTGGCCAGTTTTGGTTATGATGGAAAGGGACAGGTTATAGTGAATAATCTGGAAGAGGCCATTGCCGGGTTTGAGTCTATGGGCTCAGTGCATTGTGTGCTGGAAGAAAAGGTGGATCTGCAGACCGAGGTGTCGGTAGTACTGGCACGTAGTCATGACGGTACTGTTGCCTGTTACCCGGTGGGTGAGAACCATCATGTTAATGGCATTCTGGAATATACAGCAGTCCCCTCCAGCCTGCCCAGGGTAGTGCTGGACAGAGCGGTTCGGGATGCCTCTGAATTTGCAGAAAAGCTGGATTACTGCGGGGTCATGGCGGTTGAGTTTTTCTATACTCGTGATGAGCGCCTGCTGATTAATGAAGTGGCCCCCCGGCCGCATAACAGCGGTCATTACACCATTGATGCCTGTAAGACCTCACAGTTTGAACAGCAGGTGCGTATGCTCTGCGGCCTGCCTGCCGGCAGTGTTGAGTTGCTGTCACCGGTGGTGATGTTTAATATTCTGGGGGATGTCTGGGTTAATGGTGAGCCGGACTGGGAGCAGTTATTGTCCAACCCTGATGTTAAGCTGCATCTGTATGGTAAGCGGGAAGCACGAGCCGGGCGTAAGATGGGGCATTTTACCTGTCTTGGACGCTCCACCGCGGAACTGCTACAGGAAACCCGCAGGCTGGCCAATGCTCTTCCTAATCCCTGACAGAACATTTAGTCATGTCTTATAGCTTTGAAACCATCGGGATAGTCCACTCCTGTTATAAGGACAAGTTTGCTATCCCGAGGCAGGCCGGGCTGGTGACGGCTTCTACCGCCAGCATAGAATTACAGCCCCCCTTTAATGATATAGAAACCACCCGCGGCCTGGAGGATTTTTCTCATCTCTGGCTGACTTTTGTCTTTCACCGGCATGTGGGCAAAGGCTGGAATGTTATGGTTAAGCCGCCTCGGCTGGATGGTAAACAGCGTTTCGGAGTGTTTGCTACCCGTGCCAGTTTTCGCCCAAACCCTGTTGGCCTGTCTCTGGTTGAACTGGACAGTATCGAACAGGACGGTTCCACGGTATTGATTCATATTAAGGGTGCGGATTTGCTGGATCAGACACCGATACTCGATATCAAGCCTTATATACCCTATAGTGACAGCCTGCAGCATGCAAGAGGCGGGTTTACCGATAATATTCACGAACATATTTTTACCGTAAAATTCAGTCCTCTGGCTGAGCAGCAGACTGAAAAGGCCAGTAAAAAGTATCCTCAGATCAGAGCATTTATCAGCCAGTTATTAGGACTGGATCATCGTGCGTATTTTTATAAAAAAATAGATAAAAGTTATGCCACAAAAATATATGATTATGATCTGAAATGGACAGTAAAAGATAATACTGTTCAGGTCATAAGCCTGGAAACTATTCGTTAATTTCTGTTCACAGCATTGGCCGCATTACTGAATTTTTTAACACGCTTTGGCCGAAAATAATCTTTATTATTATAAAATTCAGGATCTTTATTTGCAGAATACCAGCCGGGTACACCCAGTATGGGTAAGGGGGATAAATAACGTGAGTCAGCAAGACGATTATGTTTGTTAATGTCATCTCTTAATAAAACATCTAACGCTTTATACTGCTCCATTTTAGAGAGACTGAAAAAATCATCTGGTACCGTAAGACAGTAAGCTTTGCCGGTAAAACCAATAAAAGGCTTAAAGGCTTTTTCATACATGCCGTGACCGAAAACAAACGCACCAGTATTTTGCTGGTCACCTGGCAGCCAGCCGGATCGTTTTTTTTCAAAAACCTGCTGCCATTGATGATCTTTTAAACTCTGCAGTAATTGAGTATCTGTACTGGCAATAATGATTCCTGATTCATCCAGATGAGTAATGGCATCACGGGCCGGGGTGCGTTTTTTTCCTGGCTGTTTGTGCAGTTCCTGCATGTGCAGTTCATTTAACAGAATTTTTGTCCGTGGAAAAAGGATCCAGATAAAGGCATTAAACAAATCATGCCAGCTTTGCTCCCGGGTGCTGATGATCCCGGTTTTAAATACCCGTTCTTCATAGCCCATTTCCGGAAAAGGCAGAGTATCATCCTGTGGTTTCATATCCAGGGTCAGGCCGCTGGCCAGGGTGATGGGAGATTTTATTAAAGCCATTAGACCGCTGCAGCCGGGCCAGTCGTCCCAGTCAATTTTATGCAGCAGCAGTTCCAGATCTGAGAATATGGGACTTTTATTGAGAAAGTCTGCGTTCCATTGCTGAATAATATTTTTGGCCATCAGTAAATGCTTACGGGTGATTGCTGTCAGGATTATAAAAAATTATAAAGGCTCCGGGCGGGCAATGCCATAACCCTGAAGATAGTCTATTTGCATAGCAAGCAGCTCATTTTTAATGGCATCATTTTCTACGTATTCAGCAATAGTCTGCAGGCCCATAATATGACCGATTTCATTAATGGATTTTACCATGGCCCGATCAATGGGATCTTCCAGTATGTCCTTAATAAAACTGCCGTCAATTTTCAGGTAATTAACAGGCAGATTTTTAAGATAGGCAAAAGATGACATGCCGGTACCAAAATCATCCAGGGCAAACAGGAAGCCCTTGCTGGTTAGTTTGTGTATAAAATCAATAGCCAGTTCAAGATGGGTAATAGCAGCACTTTCTGTAATCTCAAAACAGATATGCTGGGGATTAATACTATAGCGTTTTTGCTGACTGATAATAAAGTCATACAGAGATGACTCACCAATACTTTGGCCTGACAGGTTAATTGAACAGATACAGACCTGTTCTGAACCTGTAATGGAATGAGAAGCAATGGCCTTAAAGCTGTTTTTAATTACCCAGAAGTCAATTTCGAGCATCAGATTGTAGCGTTCTGCAGCCGGTAAGAAAGCACCGGGCATAATAATACTGCCGTTTTTGTCCTGCATCCGGATTAAAATTTCAAAATGCTGTTTATCAGTAGCAGAAGGTATAGAGGGCATAATTATCTGTTTGTATAATAACAGACGATCGTCTTCCAGTGCGCTGCGAATGTCAGATACCCAGCGCATTTCGCCATGGCGCTGTGCGGTTTCCGTATCATCCGGCTCTATAACATGAACCCGGTTACGCCCCTTTTCTTTGGCAATATAACAGGCGGAATCAATATCACTGAGGATCTGCTGTACTGACTTACTATCCTGAGTAATTGCAGATATGCCGATACTGACACCAATGCTGAATATTTTATCATCCCACAGAAAGCGAAAATCCTTAACCGCAAGGCACAACTTCTGACCCAGTTCTGTAGCTCGTTCCAGG
>JALVDE010000531.1 GCA_027009375.1 Gammaproteobacteria bacterium | reverse complement strand
CAATTTTTAAGCTGATGATGCTCCCCAATATCATAAATGTAAAGTATTTTAGAAGCTTCTTAAAAAGACTGCTTCTATATCCTGTTACCGCTTTTACCCGGTAAACAGTCATTCCTTTATATTCCTCTTTAATATACCAGCGATTGCTATAACCATTGTATATTTTTCCCAAAGGATAAGTGGGTTGCTGAGTTAATACATCCACTGTATAACCCTTTTCTAACCATGCTATCGCAATTTCATTAATTTTAAATTCTTCAGGATAAAAATATTCTGTAACTATTAATATTTTCTTGCTCAAGATCAGATCAACTTAGGCTGTTTTTCTAAATGATTTATTGCTATAACAATCATTGTTCATGACATAGTCATGCATTCGAGTAATCATTGCATCCCAATCTGGAGGCTGATAACCGGTAATTTTTTTAAACTTATCTGAATTCAGTGATCTGTCTAATACAAAATCATCATAAGGCTTAATTTGAAGGCCTTTTTTATAAATTCGATTAACAATATTCAGGAGCTCATACTTTGAAATTGCATCGCTGGAAACATGATATAAACCACTTAACTGTTCATTGGGTATAACATAATTGGAGAGAATATTTACCATTTCATTAGTTGTAAAACCACTATAGATAGCCTTTGTATAGCCATTAACGGATTCTTTTTGTCCCATAAACCAGTCTATTAAGCTAAATTCTGTTTTTAATTCATGTCCAATAATAGAGGTTCTTATAGTGACTGCATGCGGGTAATAAACTTCTCCTAAATATTTAGTTCTGCCATACAAATCCTTTGCTGTTGACGGCTCTTCTTCAGTATAGTTACCTTTGGTGCCATCAAAAACACAGTCAGTACTGATGTGAATCAATCGAGCATTAGCACTTTTAGTTACCAGAGAAAGACGGTGAGGCAGTTGTGCATTTACTGTTATAGCAGTCAATGGATCTCTGGAAATGGGCAGCTGCTTTATTATACCTATACAATTAATAATTATATCCGGCTGAATGGCTGCAATAGCACGAATAACAGTATCGAAATTATCCGCATCCACGTTATTACGAACCCGATCCATTTCAGATTCTGTAAAATAACCTTTAAGGCTTCTTTTATTTCTGGTGGTACCGTAAACTTCAAATGAGCTGTTTCTTGACATTTCCTTAAACAGAACATGACCCAGCATCCCTGTGACACCCAGAATTAGAATTGTTTGTTTTTTCATTTAATTCCCAGATAATTTCTCTAATAATATTTCCAGACCGTTCGATTTATATATCCAATATAACTGATAATAATTCGAACCACCTTACTGGATACATTTTTGGTATTATAATCATCTACTATCTTTGGTACATAATTATCATCATCTCTCTGTCTGGTAACAATATCAATAGCATTGATAATATCGTCACTTTCCAGCCCTGACATAATTAATGTGCCCTCATCCATTCCCTCTGGACGTTCATGTGCCTGTCTTATAGTAATGGAAGGAAATCCCAAAATAGACGATTCTTCTGTAATCGTACCACTATCAGATACTGTACAATAAGCCTGTTTCTGCAAGGCAATATAATCAAAGAATCCCAGTGGTTTCATAAATTCTATTAAGTGGTTAAATTCTTCTTCCTGTAATTGTTCAAGTTTTTTTCGTGTTCTGGGATGAGTTGAAACAATAATCCGCTTGCCATACACTTCTGCCATTTTGTTTAATGAATTCAGAAAATCATTAAAATTTTTCTCAGAATCAATATTTTCCTCCCGATGCGTACTGACAACAAAATACTCTTTTTCATACAAATTAAGCCGCTCCAGCACCGTGGAATTATCAATTTCTTCCTTATGAAAATTTAATACTTCCAGCATAGAGGACCCCGTTTTAATCACGGTCTCAGGTCTTAGTCCTTCAGAAATCAGATAACGTCTTGCATGCTCGGTTAAGGTCATATTAATATCACTAAGCTGATCGACAATTTTTCGGTTGATTTCTTCCGGCACTCGTTGATCGAAGCAGCGATTGCCTGCTTCCATATGAAACACAGGTATCTTACGTCTTTTTGCCGAAATCACAGACAGGCAACTATTGGTATCGCCATATAGCAGTACTGCATCGGGATTAATCTCAGACAGGAGCTGATCAGATTTCATAATGACATTAGCAATTGTTTCAGCCGGATTATTACCAGCCGCATTCAGGAAATAATCCGGTTTTTTTATACCCATTTCATTAAAAAAAACTTCATTCAGTTCATAGTCATAATTTTGACCTGTATGAACCAGAATGTGATCGGTAAACTTTTCCAGCTCCGCAATTACCCGACTCAGTTTTATGATTTCAGGACGAGTGCCTACAATGGTCATTATTTTTTTCATTGAATAATACCAAATTCCTTTAGATCATCCTGAATTTCCCGTAAGCCCAGTAACATTTGTCTTAATTCCGACTCAGTCAACTGTCTGGTATTATGTGAATGGTATTCATCAGCCTGGGTAACAACCTGTTCTCCCTGTTCAAAATATTTTGCATAATTCAAATCTCTATTATCTGCAGGAATTCGATAATAATCTCCCATATCGACAGCATGCACCATTTCTTCTCTTGTCAGCAGAGCCTCATATAACTTTTCTCCATGACGAGTACCAATTACACTAATTTTATGATCTGGTTTATTAAACAGTTTTATAATTGTTTTTGCCAGTAAGCCCACGGTAGCGGCCGGTGCCTTCTGCACAAATATATCCCCATTTCGTCCATGTTCAAAAGCAAATAGGACTAACTCTACAGCCTGATCCAGACTCATCATAAAACGAGTCATAGCCGGATCAGTTACAGTAATTTCTTTACTATTTCTTATTTGATCAATAAATAACGGAATAACTGAGCCCCTGGATGCCATAACATTACCATAGCGGGTACAGGTAATGACCGTTTCATTGTCATCCAGGTTGCGTGATTTTGCCACCACTACTTTTTCCATCATGGCCTTGGAAACACCCATAGCATTAATCGGATAAACAGCCTTATCTGTACTTAAAACAATCACTTTTTTAACTTTTGCTTCAATTGCACAATTAAGCAGATTTTCAGTACCCACAATATTGGTTTGAACCGCCTGCATTGGATAAAATTCACAGGAAGGAACCTGCTTTAATGCCGCTGCATGAAAAACATAATCCACATTTCGAAGTACATCCACCAGAGAATTAATATCCCGAACATCTCCTAAATAGAATTTAAGTTTTGGATTTTTATACCGTTTACGCATATCATCCTGTTTTAATTCATCACGGGAAAAAATACGGATTTCTTTAACATCCGTTTCCAGAAATCGACGTAAAACGGCATTACCAAAGGATCCCGTACCACCTGTAATTAATAATATTTTATCTTTAAACATTATTATCCTTATTTATAGTCTAATAAAAAACTGACTGTTTTCTGTACACTTATCTGCCAGTCAAATTTTAACGCCCGTTCACCTGCTTTTTTTGCCATCTCAGCCATTTCCTTCGGGTGTTTTTCCATCGAAATAACTTCCCTAACCAGTGTTTCAGGTTTATAGGGATCAAAATAAATAACCGCATCCCCACCAAATTCAGGCATCGGTTCTATATTTGAACAGAATACCGGCTTTTCTGCTGCCAGTTTTTCCAACAATATGTTGGGACAACATTCACAGGAAGAAGCAAATATTAATGCTCTTGAAGCCTTATACAGTCCCGGTAGCTTCTCATAATCAACCTTTCCCAAATAGATAATTTTATCTTTAAGTTCCGGTTCAGAAATGATTGAAATTATTGCTTCACCATAGTCATTATACTTTGGACCAGCCAGAACAAGCGGGTACTCAAATCCCTGTTTAATCAATACCTTCCAGGCTGCTATTATCTCTTTTTGAGCTTTATAGACATCAAGTATTGATACATACAGATAAAACTGACCACGTTTTAACGGCTCCGGTAATGGGTAACTATCCTGAGCCTGCAAAAAAAACCGGTTTAGCCCATGCGGGATCAACACACTTTTATATTCAATATCCGGGATATACTTTTGAACCGTTGCACGTGAATATTCAGAAATAAAAACAACCTTATCTGCCATTTTATAAGAAAGCAGAAAAATATACCTTAATAACCATAATTTAAAACGGATATATGAAATCAGTCTGAATCGCTGACGCTCCCTTTTATCAAATGGCAGCATGTTTCTAAGAGCAGTTGCACTTTGAATGCCTGCAGGCATTTTTGTTAACATTATTCCACCGGGCGCATAATATACCTCAGCTTTTTTCTTCTTCAAAAAACCAGGCAAAGCAAATAATTCCCATAAAGTACGGTGGATGATACTTTTTGATGCCCAATCTACTTCAAAAAACTTAATTTTATCAGATTTATACTTTTCAAAAACTACCCTGTTACGACTGTTAACTAATAAAATTATCCTGTAGTCCCCTTCTGGGAGATATTTCAGAAAATTTATAAGATAGGTTTGCCCCCCACCACGAAGTGCACTCAGAGCATTTATTACAAGCAGTTTCAAAATAATGATTCTCGCTCTATTCTACAGCTTTATGATAAACATCAAGATACTGCTGTAAAATTTTATCAAGACTATACTCTGTAAGAACCTCTCTTGCTCTGACAGCCTTGCTATGGCTGGATTCCCTATGTTCCAGGGCTGTCTGGATGCCTGAAATTATCTTTTCAAGTGATTTATGATCAACAAAGTTTACCTGGGAATCATCAAAGATTTCTCTATGTGCTTGAATATCAGACAATACTAATGGACATCCTGCCGCTGCAGCCTCAAGAACCACATTGGGGTTACCTTCATAATCACTAATAGAAATACATAATTCTGCCCGGCTCAGCCAGGCGGGAAGGTTTTGGGTATAACCTTCCAGAGAAATTTTATCTGTCATTTGCTGCTGATTTATCCTTGCCTGTAGTTGTTCTTTCAAAGGCCCTTCGCCAAAAATCTTCACCCGGGTATTGTGAGTTTTCTTCAGTATGACTATCAGTGCATCCAGTAATAATATAACATTTTTCTCCGGACTAAGCCTGCCGGCAACGACTATCAACCTTGCCTCACCAGGTAATTGTTCCTGTAAATCAGCCAATTGCCCATCGGTTTGTACACAATTTCTAATTAGGAACAAGGGGGTTTCTGTCTTTAATGAACGCCAGTAATTAATCCCACCCTGTGAATTCGCAACAATGGAAGATGCCTTATCAGCTATTTTTTTTCTAAGAAAAAATTTCCAGTTATTTGGATAACAGGAAGCTGATGAACGTTCACTTAAGATAAACGGAACGCCGGTCAATACAGCTGCAAGCCCGCCCATTACATCCATTTGCAATAACCAGGTTTGTATTAAATCAGGTTTAACAGCACGGATAAGCCCGATAATATGCAGCAACAGACGAGGATCATGATTATTTTTTAATGAAAACTGATGAATGGATACCATACCAGCAGATAATCGTTCAAGATTCGGCCCATCCGAACAATAGCCGATATGGCAATCAAGTCCTTTTTCTGATAGTGCTGTAGTTAATATTGATAATTGCCGTTCAGCTCCCCCGGAGCCCATCGAAGGTATTAAATGCAGTATTTTCAATAACTAAGAACCTTTTATTGGTTTACGGGATTATTTATAGCACCCTCTATATTAGCAGATTTTGTAACAGAAAAACCCATAAAAATGCCGACAATAAGAGCAAAATAGACTGTTTCCAGGAGCTGATGAAACAGCCCGAAGCCACATAATGAAATAAAACCGATAAAAAAGGATTTAATTAAAAATATACTGGATTTATTGTTATTTTGAATTAACTTTCTAAATATATAGATAACACGAAAAATAATAAGCAAAAACAAACTCATTCCCAGGATGCCTATTTCAGACAATGTTCCGGGAACAAGCCCATGTGCTGAAAAATTTTGCCCATATTTCTTCAAATTAGTTTGCCAGACAGAAGAATAACCGGCCCCCAAAACGGGTTTCTCCTTAAATAATTGCAATGAGACATAAGTAATCAATCTGCGGGCGATATCAGCATGTTCAGAGGCAGGTTTCGTTAAATCATCAATAACAGATGCTGACACATTTACATTAGTATGAATAAAACGCTCTGGTAGTTTAAGATTAAAAATAAATACTGCTGCTAAAAAAATACAGCCAAATACTAGCACAGATTTTATAGCAAGCATTCTGTTATACAGATACAGAACGAAAAACACTGCTGGTATGGCTATTAGAACAGAACTGCGGGATTCACTTGTAAACAATAAAAACAGTAAAACAACAAACCCGGACAGATATATTATGTTTTTTTTAATCAAAAAACTTCCTAATACAATAGGGGTAAAGAGAATTACGATACTTGCAACAACAGTACGCATAATTGCTTTATCAATTATCATAAAATGACTGTATTGATAATAGTTATATATAGCCTGTAAAAAAA
>JALVDE010000530.1 GCA_027009375.1 Gammaproteobacteria bacterium | reverse complement strand
ATAAAAAAGAACCGGTATTAATCTATGCCCAGAATCAGAAAATCCGTATCAGCGTCAAAGGAACTGCCTTAAAAAACGGTAAATATAACGATATTATCCGGGTACGTAATAATAGTTCAAAGAAAATAATTGACGCCGTTGTCGTCGATAGAGGCGTTGTGGCAATTAATTTCTAGACACATTTAAGACATAATGCATTTAATTGATGTGAATCAATGCACAAAAAATCGATTTTTGGAAATTCAGTTCAGAAAATGCTAAAGTTTAGCTGCTATAAGCCGATAGTATAGCTAAACGGGAGAGCATTAAGTTATGCCTATAGACATTAATAATATAAATAATAATACGACTCAGACCAGAAAGCTTAATGAAAAATACGTTAAGCTGGTTGATTCTGAATCAGGCAGTGTTTCGGACAGTAACAAAACAACAAAGGATTCTGTGAGTCTGACCGATATGTCACAGCGGATCAAAGCCATGGAAGAACAGGTTGCCCGTCTGCCCATTATCGACACACAGAAGGTTGAACAGGTTAGAACCGCCATAAACAATGGTACCTATGAGTTCAATTCTGAGCGTATTGCTGAAAAAATGATCAAATTTGAAAGGGAGCTGTTCTAGCAAACGATTTAAACACCGGCTTTTTTCCCGCCTGGTTATTAAATACTTTACAGTGTAGAACGGCAAACTTAATCACTTATTTTTTAAAACTATTTTTAGTTTTTTTGAAAGATAGTACAGGATAATGATAATGAACCCGTTACTACAGGATCAGACCGTCTCTACCCCAACTCACCAGGATGAACAGATTCTCCTGGACATTCTCAATGAAGAACACCAGTGCCTGTTACAGGTCACCGAATTACTTACCCGGGAACATGATGCCATTGTCCGCCATGATACCGAACAAATGGGCCATTTGCTGGATAAAAAACTGCCTTTATTAAGTCAGCTTGAACAGTTTGATCAACAGCGTCAGCAGTATTTTCAAAAACTGACCGGCTTCCCTTATCATGATGGTGAATTTTCCCGTTATATCAGGGAACAGGCTTCAGAACCGGTACAGGCTCTCTGGAAACTCATTACTACCCAACTGCCGGAATGTAAAACTCAGAACGAACTTAATGGGCGTATTATCAGCATACAGAAAAAAAATACTGAACAGATCCTGCAGCTCCTGACCGGACAGCCCGCCAATACCACTCAAACCTATAGTCACCTGGGACAGACCAGTCAACAGAAAAAAACAGCCCTGTATACCTCTGTTTAAATTTTTCAGGTATTATATTCCAGAAAGATAACCACTCAGCGACTTCACCGGGAGGAAAAATCATTCGTGTTTAAGTTTAAACTCCCCGCTTTTTTCAGTTTCTGGAATAAATCGAAAAAAACACTGCAAAAAAGTGTTATCGACACACCTCAGGACATTGCCCGCATGCTGCAGAGAATGCAGGAACATATTGTCATTGTTACTGCCAGATTTGACTCTGATCCGGACACCTACAACACCTCTATTATTAACGTGGACGCCAGCAAAGAACAGTTTCACCTGGATGAGTTCCTGCCGTCTGTCGGTAATGAGCAGCTTAAAAAACTGAAAAAAGTCTCCTTAAGAAGCCGTCTGGACGGCGCCATTCTCACCATGGACGGCCTGTTAAAAAGTGCCGAACAGGAAAACGGTATCCCTTATTTTATTATGCACTTTCCTGAGCAGATCCGATCCATTCAACGCCGTGAAAGCTATCGTGTCAGCATTCCTGTCGGCAAACGCATTCAGGCCACCATGCAGACCGATGCCGGGCATTTTATTGCCGGTTTCCTGCATGATATTTCCTTCAGCGGGGTTTCCATACGCCTTGAAGAAACACCGGATTTTGATTTAAAAGTGGGCATGAATATCCCTTTTCTAACCCTGCACCTGGATGAAGTGATTACCTGTTCCATGGAAATTAAACGCATTTCCTATGCCGTTGGCCATATTATCGTCTCCGGCCGCCTGGAAGATGTATCCCCCGTACATCAACGCAATATACAACAGTTTATTCGACGCCTCGACCGGGAAAAAAGGCAGCAGGAAAAAGAAATAGTTTAAACGAAACCCGTTTTTTAACCGAATTTATGGTAATATTACGCCCGTTGCCCCCGTAGCTCAGCTGGATAGAGCAACCCCCTCCTAAGGGGTAGGTCGGACGTTCGAATCGTCTCGGGGGCGCCATTAATTTAATATGACAGTGCCTGATTTAACCCCCTAACCCCCACTTCTAATTAATAACCCTCACATATGGAAAGGTACCGGTAGGATACCACTGATACTCTTTTCTGATTTTATCGATATACTATAAGTATCATTGTTATCAGGACACACTTTATGCCGCATCAACTTACCTGGGAAAAGAAAGGGGTTTTATCTCAGTATTCCGGGCCGTTTACAGAGGCCCTTCATGCTGAAGGTCTGCATAAACTTTTTGGTGATCCCAGAATTGACCGAATTAAATATATTATCGGTGATTACTCAGGGGTTAACGGCAATCTTTTAACAGAAGAATATATTGATTATCCTGTGGCTATAACAACTGGAGCCGCCAGGTACTTAAAAGAACTTAAAGTGGCACTGGTGGCCAGAGATCCGGATATTATCAAGTTATGTCATCAATTCAGGGAACTGGCGAAAAGTATTAATGCCCACTGGAAATTTCAGATTTTTGATGATATTGGAAGTGCCCGAAAATGGGTTAACAGTAGTCTTTAACTTAACCACAGCTCATAATCCGGGTATTTTTAACCTCATCCATGCCGGCATATGATCACTGATATCAAATTCAGACTTTTTGTAAATCTCTTTTTTCTGTGCTGAAGTAACATCAGTAATATCTCTATCAAACAACGCATTTGCAATCAGATTGGCCATATTAAACACACCATAATCATAACTGCCGCTGGTCTGTCCTGCAGTATCATTATCATCTGGATCCGGTAGCCGTTTATCATGTGCAAACAGGCCAATTTGATCATAGGTTTGTTTCTGTCTCAGGGCCGTCACCAGAATCCCCTTTTGCGGATGAGGTGTCAGCAGAGGAAAATTAGCAGTGGCGGCTTTTCTGGATTTTAAAACAGTTTTATTCAGGCTTTTTAGAAAAGCATCCACTTCTTCGCGCATAATATTAATATTATCAAAGTCCAGATTACAGTCACCCAGCAACAGCAGATTTGGGTGATACAACTTATCAATGTACTTAGCCCTGATGGTCAGCCATTCCAGCAAAGCTCTGAATTCCCATTCCCGTTCAATTTTATTTTTTCCATAAAGAAGATGAGCATTAATGACCAGAAATTCAAAAGGAACTGCATTATTTTTTGCTTTTATACGAAAAGAAACGCAATGAGGCTGCCTGATAAAACTAACAAAACGGGGCAGCTCCAGGGCAGGTTTAGCCGGAGCACGTTTACCGGCGGCTTTATTTTCTATAACCTTCTGTTCCCATTTTTTTAGTTTCTGAGTGTATTTCAGCCAGGCATTATTAAAATCCGATTGATGTTCATATAGATTCCTGGCAATTTCAGAGCGGTCATAGGTAATATCACTTGCCAGAGCTGTACGCTCTATTCTGCGCCAGTTAAAGATAAACCCAAGCCGTTCAGTATTACCGGATGAACCCGGTTTGGCTCCGGTTACATCTGAAACCACCATTCCGTAATCATCACCCAGACTGCTTACGAGAAATTCAAAGCCGGATAGATCATCCATCACTTCCTGTACAGCAATCAGGTCAAACTGTAGGAGCACTTTTTTAAGAAAGGCCCAGCTCTGAATACTCCGGTTTTCCTTCTTACCCAGTTTACGGATATTAAAGGTGGCTAATAATACCGAATCATCTCTTCGTTCTGGAAAATCATAGCGGGAAGCAAAATTATTGAAATGTTTGTTTATGGAAATCCATTGCTGGGTAGAAAACTGACTGGCCATAATCACCCCTGTTAATTGCTGAACAGCATTTATCTGTTGTATTTAATCCAGCGCCGGGGTTTCAGTTGAATCCGGTGACAGCGGTTTTACATGAATAGCCCCGTAGGTATCCGTCTGAACAATTTCCAGCATACGCTGTTTGCTGAGTTCCAGTATAGCAAGAAAAGTCACAACCACACCACTGCGGCCTTCTTCATAGGTAAACAGGGAAGTAAAACGGGTGAAGCCATCCTGATTGAGTTTTTCCAGTACAATAGTCATACGTTCCCGAACTGACAGGGTTTCACGCTCAATATTATGATGGGTAAACATTTCTGCCCGTTTCATTACATCTTTCAGAGCCAGCATAAGTTCTCTCATACTGACATCCGGCTCTTTACTGGGCGTAGAATAATTAATTTCAGAGGATACCGGAAAGACATCTCGTCCCATTCGCGGTAATTCGTCAATATCCATGGCGGCTTTTTTAAAGCGTTCATATTCCTGCAGACGGCGGATCAGTTCAGCACGCGGATCGGTCTCTTCTTCCTCTATATTTTCCGGTCTGGGCAGTAGCATCCTTGATTTAATTTCAGCCAGCATAGCGGCCATAACCAGGTATTCTGAAGCCAGTTCAAACTGAAAGTCGTGCATCATTTCTACATACTTGACGTATTGCTCGGTAATATCCGCAATAGGAATATCCAGGATGTCCAGGTTCTGGCGTTTGATCAGATAAAGCAGCAGATCCAGTGGGCCTTCAAAGGCCTCCAGAAATACTTCCAGAGCTTCGGGCGGGATATAGAGATCTTTAGGCAGTTCAGTAACAGGCGCCCCCTGCACATAAGCAAAAGGCATTTCTTCCTGCTGAGGATGTCCGCCATCAGATATCTGAGCAGATTGTTCATCAGGTGGGTTTTCAACTTCCACATCTGACTGTTCAGCAGATTCTGAAACAGGTTCTGAAGTCTCTGAAATATCAGTCAAATGGTCTGAAGTCTGTTTCATAGCCGTGATATGTCACTAACGGTATTGTATGCCAATGGCCTGGCGTACTTCATCCAGGGTGGCTTTAGCCAGATCCGAGGCAAACTCACGCCCTTCTGCCACAATATTTCTGACCAGAGCCCGGTTTTCACTGAACTCTTTAGCCCGCTCCTGAATCGGTTTTAATTCTTCCTGTATCGCTTCAATTAATGGACGCTTACAATCCAGGCAACCGATACCCGCACTGCGGCAGCCTTCCTGCACCCAGTTTTTCTGATCCTCATCGGAGTACACTTCATGCAGCTGCCAGACCGGACATTTATCCGGATCACCAGGATCGGTCAGACGTACCCGGTTAGTATCGGTCGGCATTTTGCGCAGTTTCTGGTCAATGGTATCCATATCATCACGCAGGGAAATGGTATTGCCATAAGATTTGGACATTTTCTGACCATCCAGCCCCGGCATTTTAGAAGCCGGGGTTAATAAGGCCTGGGGTTCCGGCAGAATGATTTTTCCGGCACCTTCCAGATAACCAAACAGACGCTCCCGATCACCCATAGTCAGGTTCTGCTGGCCTTCCAGTAATGCCTGAGCCGTCTGCAGGGCTTCATGATCACCCTGCTCCTGGAAACGATTACGCAGCTGGTTATAAAGTTTGGCCTGTTTTTTACCCATCTTTTTAACCGATGCCTCAGCCTTTTCTTCAAAGCCCGGTTCCCGGCCGTAAATATGGTTAAAACGCCGTGCTACTTCCCGGGTTAACTCCACATGAGCTACCTGATCTTCACCCACTGGTACCAGACCGGCCCGGTAAATCAGAATATCGGCACTTTGCAGCAGCGGGTAGCCCAGAAACCCGTAAGTGGCCAGATCTTTTTCTTTTAGCTTAAGCTGTTGATCCTTAAAGGAAGGCACCCGTTCCAGCCAGCCCAGCGGTGTAATCATGGAAAGAAGCAGATGCAGTTCAGCGTGTTCCGGCACCTGGGACTGAATAAAAATTTTAGCCGAACCAGGATTGACCCCCGCCGCTAACCAGTCAATCACCATTTCCCAGGTATTTTCTTCTATATTTTCTGTTTCAGCATAATGAGTAGTCAGTGCATGCCAGTCGGCAGCAAAAAACAGACAATCGTATTCATGCTGTAACTTAATCCAGTTTTTCAATACCCCATGATAATGCCCCAGATGCAGTTGCCCTGTAGGCCTCATGCCGGACAAAACCCGTTGCTGGTGAATTGGTACGACCAAAATAAACTCCTGTTACTCTTTAATGGTTAACGAATAATAAAATAAAAAACTTAATAAAATTATTGAATGGCATTTAAAAGACGGTAGAAGACTTCTATATCCAGACCGGAAATAGAAGACAAAACCATTAAAAATACGGCTATCACCGGGAAAATAATATAAGACAGGATACCTGTCAGCATTAAAGCAATAATAATAAAGAAACCATAGGGCTCAATCTTGCTGTACTGCATGGAAGCCCGAGGCGATAACAGACCTGACATTATACGCCCGCCATCCAGTGGTGGAATG
>JALVDE010000529.1 GCA_027009375.1 Gammaproteobacteria bacterium | reverse complement strand
GGTAATATCGGTTCTGGGCAGGCCGGGGATTTCGGTTTTAGCCTGTTCCCTGTTATCCGGGATATTTTCAATAACGCCAAAATTAAGCGCATTACCCAGACAGGCGGAGACACAGGCTGGTTTTAAACCTTCTTCCAGCCTGTCCACACACATATTACATTTGCTTACCTGCCCTTTAATGGGGTCAAGTTGCGGCGCATTATAGGGACAGACCCAGGTACAGTAACCGCAACCGAAACAGATATCCGGATCCTGCAATACCGCACCGTATTCCGCAAACTTGGTATAAGCCCGGGTTGGGCAGCCTTTCAGACAGACCGGATCATCACAGTGATTACAGGCCATGGATATATTAATACGCTGATAGGCCGGGTAAGTCCCACCCTCTACATAACCCACAGAACGAAAGGCAATATGGGCCGGATTATCATTTTTCTCACTGCAGGCCGCTTCACAGGCATGACAGCCGATACAGTTGTCGGCAGTAAAATGAAAACCGTGCTGTTTATAACGGTTGGGATTATCTGAAACTTTGGGATCACCGTTAATATTCAGACTCTTGCCGTACAGCTCACTGCTTTCATCCACCAGGTCAATGGACTTGCCGTAACGGTTATGGCTTTTACTTTCCTTATCGCTTAAAAAAGCATAGGGTCTTTCTTCATCTCTGATCTGAAACATTTATCTTCCCTGCTGCTTTAAAATTCTCTGGATTCAAGACATAACTGCGCTGCTTCGTGCTGATCCTCTACCGTTTCAACACGAATAGCGGACTGTTTAAACGCCGGCTGCCGGGAATGAGGGTCTAACAGTCCCAGAGTAAGACGGTTCACACAGTCATGAAAGTGAAAAGGTATAAATACCATGTTATAGGGAACCCGCTGAGTCAGTTGTACCATAACAATGGCATCACCGCGTTTGGATACACAGCGTACATATTCCCCATGCACGACACCCAGCTCGTCCGCCGCATCAGGATTCATTTCCATATAGGGCATGGGACTGTACTTGTTATTATTACCAATTTTTCCGGTTTTGGTACGGGAGTGAAAATGCTCAACCACCCGGCCAGTATTCAGCCAGAACGGATAATCATTTTCCGGCTTTTCATTATTATCAATAAACGGCAGCGGGATCAGTTTGGCCTTACCATCTGCATAGCTGAAATGACCATTGGTATATAAACGCTGATCGCCTTTACCTGATTTTTGCTGTGCCTCTTCAGAAGCATCATCAGCCGTTTCACCTTTTGCCATGGCTTCAGTAAAGGGCCATTGAATACCTTTCTGCTGTTCAATTTTATCATGCGACATACCGGAAATATCCACCAGACGGCCTTTGGAAAGGTGTTTCATTTCTTCAAAGACCTGCTCCGGCTCATCGGGGAATTTTACTCTCTGGCCCTGCTCAAAGCGTTTGGCCAGATTATTAAAAATCCATAAATCAGATTTTGAATGACCATGAGGTTTAACCACCTGACGGACAATATTGACCCGCCGCTCAGTATTGGTAAATACC
>JALVDE010000528.1 GCA_027009375.1 Gammaproteobacteria bacterium | reverse complement strand
TTACTATCAAATCATGAATAGAACAATTGAAGACACCCACTTTTTTAAAAGACTTTTAAATGATGGGTGTTTGCAATCATTGCTTATTCAGAGTATTACTGCTAAAAAACACCAATACTTGACTATCAGTTGGTATTGAATATAATACCAAAATGAATCCATCAATAATAATTGATACATGTGTATTGATATCAGCACTCCGTTCACGGAATGGAGCATCATATAAGCTATTATCGCTAATAGATGAATCAAAATTTAATTTTTATGTTTCTGTTCCACTCGTTCTAGAATATGAAGCAGTAGCCAAAAGAATGTCTCGAACGCTTGGGCTGACGCACCAAGATATAGATGATGTAATAGATTATTTATGTAGTGTAGGTAAACATCGAAAAGTACATTTTTTATGGAGGCCAAATCTAAAAGATCCAAGTGATGACTTTGTATTAGAGTTAGCTGTGGAGTCAGAGAGTAAATATATAGTTACACATAATATTAAGGATTTTAGAGGCGCAAAGAAATTTAAAACACAGGTAATAACTCCACAAGAGTTTCTTCGAATTATAGGAGCATTATCATGAGCACAATTAGCTTGAGGTTACCGGACTCTTTACATGAAAGTGTACGTAAATTAGCCAAAGAAGATAACATATCAATCAACCAGTTTGTTGCTACTGCTTTAGCAGAAAAAATGTCTGCATTAAAGACAGAAGAATATTTAATGGAAAGAGCAGAGAAAGGCAAAAAAAGCAAATTCAAAAAGGTTCTTTCCAAAGTAAAGAATATTGAGCCAAGTGAAGAAGATAAATTATAAATGGCATAACAAAAAATTAGAGGCATTAGGAGACACCCACTATATAAAAGCCGGGATATAAAATATCATTGAAGAAATTTCAATATAATTATATTCATATAGTAATGTTTACAAAAAAATGGTTAATATCTACAAATAACAGATGATAATCTGAATGACAGGCAGGAGATAGTCTTCCTGTTAATGGAGGGACGGAAGTAAGATAGTTTTGGTTCAATTTAAAGTAGAACAGGAAAGGGCTGTTTTAGCTTAAATAATTTTCTGCAGACATTAATACCCCGAACCCAGTGTCTGTTCTGTTTCTGGCAGAGAGATTTTAATTGATGTTCTGGGCCGATAAAGGAATAAAAGTCTTTGGAGAATCCCTGAACAGTATCTACCCAGGTTTGTTCATCCAGTTGTAATTTTTTCAGTATACCTGGTGTTGTGGGTTTGATATAGCCACGTTTATCTTCCCGGACTATTCGGCCAGTCCAGTCAGTTAATTCCAGATAGTCCGTAAGTGTAAAGGCAATACCGTTTTCTTTAAGTGAACTGCCGATAAAGGCTGAGAGTTTAATGGTTGGGGTTGTTTGTGATGAGGATGAGGGTGATTGTTTGCTTGTTTCAGTCAGAACTTCTATACGTTGTCTAATGGAGGTATAGTCTGATTGTTCCAGGGTATTGCACAGGCCAGCCCGGATGGGGTTTAAATCAACATAGACCATACAG
>JALVDE010000527.1 GCA_027009375.1 Gammaproteobacteria bacterium | reverse complement strand
CACCGACACCCAGATTGACATTAGGCTCACGGAAGTACACCGGCTTAAGCTGGCCGTGGACATCGGTGATGTGCAGTATGCGGGCGGTGCCTTTCAGGGGCAGGTTGTAAAAATCCTCGGGTCTGGTTGCTTGCTTATTGTCAGTTTTACCCACTGAAACACCTGGAAGCATCATGGGTACGGAGCCTGCTGTTCCTGCCAGGCCCATTATTTTTACAAAATTACGTCTGGATACTGTCATTGTTAACTCTTATGTTTGCGATGGTTGTTAAGATTAAAGTTACTGTTATATAAGCTTGTGCTTATTTAAGTTTATGAATTTTCAGAACTTTTAATCCTTTATTATCAAAAATAACCAGGCAGAATAATATGGATAAAAACAGGACAGGGTATTGTGGTTTTCCTTAATAGCCGTAATTAATAACCGTAGCCAGAGCTTTGTCAGTTGTAGAATAGCAGAATGAAACTTATACTTTAAATAAAAGCAATTAATTATGGATACCTCTTTTGTTATTTAATTTACCTAAAGCTTTTCTGGTTCTTTTAATTCTGCTGTTGTCTTTGCCGGTTCAGGCTACTGATGAAGTGATCCGTATTGGAGTATTAAGTCACCGGGGAGACGATGTTACCCGTCAGATCTGGTCACCGACAGCCAATTATCTTAATGCGGCATTAAAGGGTTATCAGTTTAAAATTGTACCCTTAAAGTTTGATGAAATAGAACCTGCAGTAAAAAACTCTGAAATTGATTTTCTGCTGGTTAATTCCGGTATATACGTCAGTATGGAGGTGCGCTACCGGGTTTCCCGGATTGCCACTTTGAATAATAGTGTGGGTAACATCCCCCTGAATGTATTTGGTGGAGTGATATTTGCCCGGCAGCTTAGAAATGATATTAATACCCTTGAGGATCTGCGTGGTAAAAAAGTCATGGCTGTGGACAAAAGCTCTCTGGGCGGCTTTCAGATGGAATGGGGAGTGTTAAAAGAGGCAAAAATTGATCCTTTTAGTGATTTTGCCAGTCTGAGCTTTGGTGAGACTCATGATAAAGTCGTCATGGCTGTCAGGGATGGTTTTGTTGACGTAGGTATGGTGCGCAGCGGCATACTGGAAAAAATGGCAGCTAAGGGTGATATTCGTCTGGATGAATTTAAAATTATTCATCCGGTCATTTATGATGGTTTTCCTTATATCCACAGTACACCGCTATACCCGGAATGGCCCTTCAGCAAGCTGCAGAACACCCCTAATGAACTGGCCCAGAAAGTCGCCATAGCTCTGTTTCAGATGAGTAAGCAGCATACCGGAAAAAACAGCCATTATTTTGGCTGGACTATTCCGCTGGACTATCAACAGGTGCACGAACTTTTTAAGCAGCTAAAATTACCACCGTATGAAGATGAAGGTAAATTTACCCTGCAGGATGCTATCAAGCGCTACTGGAAGGGGATTGCTATTGTCAGTATGTTCCTGTTAATGCTGACTATAATGAGTACCTGGGTCGCCCGTCTGAATGCCCAGTTAAAAAAATCCAAACGCTCCCTTGAACACCAGCATGACCTGGTGCTTAATTCTGTCTGTGATGGAATTTACGGGGTGGATATCAATGGTAACTGTACCTTTATGAACCGTTCCATGAGAAAAATGACGGGCTGGCAATTGCAGGAAATGCAGAATGGTAATCAGCATGATTTACTGCATCATTCACATGAAGACGGTACTTTACATAAAGCAGAAGACTGTCCCGTCTATCTGACGTTTCGGGATGAAACACCGCGTTTTATTGCGGATGATGTGTTCTGGAAAAAAGACGGCACGTCTTTCCCTGTAGAATACAGCAGTACCCCCATGAAGGATCATACCGGCAAAACCATTGGCAGTGTTGTAGTATTCAGGGATATCAGTGAACGTAAAAAAGCAGAAGAAGAAAACCGTCGACATCAGAAAGAACTGGCGCATATGGCACGCTTAAACACTATGGGCGAAATGGCATCGGGTATTGCCCATGAACTTAATCAGCCCTTAACAGCCATTGCAACCAGCTCTTTTGCCTGCATACAAATGCTGGAAAATGGTCAGGTTGATGCGGAGAAATTAATTGATGTACTGGAAACCATTGGTATCCAGGCAGAACATTCCGGAGAAATTATTCGTCAGCTGCGCCAGTTTGTGCGTAAAGAACAGCCGGAACGTTCCAGAATTAATATTAATACCCTGATTGAAGAAGTACTGTTGTTTATCCGTCCGGAAGCACGA
This sequence comes from Gammaproteobacteria bacterium, assembly GCA_027009375.1. Lineage (GTDB taxonomy): Bacteria > Pseudomonadota > Gammaproteobacteria > GRL18 > GRL18 > JANELJ01. Next base: position 4,245 of record JALVDE010000527.1, on the reverse strand, counting down.
AAAGCGGGTGTCAGAGTGATCCGCAAGATGGCGTCTGATATTAAGGAGGTGCTGGCACAGCCGATACAGATTGAACAGGTGCTGCTGAATTTATGTAAAAACTCTATTGAAGCCATGTTGCACAGTCCTGAAGATAATCGTTTTTTAACGATAACCACTGAGATGGCCGGGGATAATGCCGTCATTGTAACAGTAGAGGATACAGGGCCTGGAATTGATGATAAAATTAAAGAGGGACTGTTTGATCCCTTTGTTACCAGTAAGGATAACGGCCTGGGACTGGGGCTGTCTATCAGTCAGGGAATTATAGAATCACACCAGGGGCAGATGTATCTGCATTCGGCCAGTGCGGAAGGTACGGCATTCCGCTTTGCCTTGCCGGTTATCAGTGATTCGGAGCAGAATAATAATAGCAAAAATATCAGTAAAAAGAATGCCATTAAAAAGGAAGGGGTATAAAAATAAATGACTAAGCCTACGGTTTTTATTGTCGATGATGATGAACAGGTGCGCAATGCCTTAAGCCTGTTAATGGAGTCGGTAGGTCTGAACACAGAAAGTTATGCATCAGCCCAGGAATATCTGGATCAGTTTGATGTGGATAAGCCGGGTTGTCTGATCCTGGATGTACGTATGCCCGGTATCAGCGGCCTGGATCTGCAGGCCCGGCTGGCGGCCGAGCGGATTCATCCGGCCATTATTATTATCACTGGTCATGGTGATGTGCCTATGGCAGTCCGTGCCGTTACGGCCGGTGCCGTGGATTTTATTGAAAAACCCTTTAATAATCAGTCCATGCTCGATACCGTTCATAAGGCTATAGAACGGGATGCCATACAGAGAGGTGAGTCGTTGAGGATACAGGATATTGAAGCCCGTTATAACGAACTGACTCCCCGGGAAAAGGAAGTGCTGCAATTTGTTATTGAAGGCAAGCGTAATAAAATTATTGCCGCCGATATGAATATCAGCCAGTCAACCGTAGAAGCTCATCGTTCCAGGGTTATGGAGAAAATGGCTGCTGAAACCCTGTCGGATTTAATGCGTATGGCATTAACTCTGAAACTTATTAAATAGTATTTATCCGTTTACTGGATAAGTGACTTATTCAGGTTTAAATCCATATGGCGGAAAACCGCCATATAAACTATTATTTTCTCTAATTTTTCTTTTCTCTGTACGGTTCATAATATTAACAGCCTGAAATAGGGACAGGAGTCCCTGTGGTATTGGCCTGCAGAACTTTAATCTTTGATGCTCCTTAGTCGAATTAACACTTAATGTTGCTTACAGGTGTTAAAGACCATCGTTTAAGAACATGTTCGTCTAAAATTTAGTCTTCTAAAAATTAACGTTCAAAAGTTGTGCAGGCTTTTTTTATTAGTAGAATAAATAACTTCTTTAATATAGAACATCCCAGCCTCACAACCATACGGGTTTACTTTCTTCCAGAGTATTTTCTGCCACTTAATTATTTTAAATCCTGACATCTCGGGTATAATTAAGCTTTTTCAGGTTAAACTCGATGAGCCGGTTAGACAATACTTTTGGTCAGCAGCAGGTCACTCCCCAACAGCGTGAGCAGAAAATCCGCCGGGTATTCAAGCTGGTCGCTTCCCGTTATGACTTAATGAATGATTTTATGAGTTTTGGTACTCACCGGATCTGGAAAAGAGTGTTTGTGCAGCATGTTAATGCTAAATCAACGGATATTATTATTGATCTGGCCGGTGGTACCGGTGATATTGCCCGGCAACTGCAGAAAAAAGGGGCTTATGTCGTTGTTGCTGATCCCAGTATGGAGATGATGATTGAAGGACAGAAATCCCATACCCGGAAATTGCTAAATGTTGCAGCAACTGGAGAACAGTTACCTTTTGCCAGTGCCAGTATTGATAAGCTGACCATCTCTTTTGGCATAAGAAATATGACCAGTATCAGTGATGCCCTGGCGGAGATTTTCCGGGTGCTTAAACCGGGCGGACATTTTTACTGTCTGGAATTTTCTAAAGTGATGATGCCTTTACGGCCATTTTATAATTTATACAATCGTTATATTATCCCCAGACTTGGAGCGATGGTGGCCCGGCAGCCGGAAGCTTATCAATACCTGATTGAATCCATTGAGCGTTTTCCCGATCAGGAAGAAATGAAACAACTGATAGAGCAGGCAGGTTTCAGCCATGTTCATTACCGTAACCTGTTCTTTGGTATTGCCTGTATTCATATGGCGACAAAACCTGCTGAGTCAGACAGTAAACAGCAGAATGTCTGAACTGCAATGAATACCAGTCCTGAACTGTTAGATTTAAAGCTGTATTATCAGGATAAGGTTTATAACGGTACTGAACTGCTGTCCATGGCCGCTCAGCAATTTGCACTGGAAGTTTCTGTCCTGTCTGTAGATGCAGAACATGTTTTCTCCACGCTTCTTGCTCTGCTGCAGGGCTATACCAGACAGCAATGTGTCTTTCCTGTTTCGAAGAATGTCACCCGGACACAGGCAGCCGACATATTATCTCAGTCTGAGTATATGAACCACCCGTTATTTCCTGAGGGCACTGCATTAGCTGTAGCGACCAGCGGCAGTCAGGCAGAGCCAAAAATAGCCTTAATATCATTCAACAATATTCAGGCTCACTGCCGGAGCTTTTTGGCTCAGGTACCTGTATGTTCGGATTCTCTCTGGTTAAACTGCCTGCCCTTAAGCCATATTGCCGGTTTAATGATTGTTTATCGTTGTGCTCTGGGACAGGCCGGTATGCTTCTACATCAGGGTTTTAATGCACAGCAGGTCTGGCACGATATGTTCGAGTATCCCGTCACTCATATTTCCCTGGTGCCGGCCATGCTGGCTCAGTTGCTGGATATTCAGGAACGTTTACAGATTCACGAACTCCCAGAAACTCTAGACTATGTGATAGTAGGTGGTGACCGGCTCTCCACTTCTCTATACCAGCGGGCTTTGGCACATGGCTGGCCGCTGCTTATCAGCTATGGTATGACCGAGGCCACATCCACTATTGCTCTGGGTAAACAGGTGGATCAGCTTTTACCGCTAAAGGGATTTGAACTGCGCACTGATAATGACAATAATCTCTATATTAAGGGGGATATGGTGTTCAGTCATTATCTGCATAAAGAGCCATCAGCGAATAAGAATAAAGAGCCATCAGCGAATAAGAATAAAGAGCCATCAGCAAATAAAAAGCCTCATAAGCATACTTCCTGTTTTGACAATGGCTGGTTTAAAACTTCAGATAAGGTGATCATAGATCAGGGGCAACTGACTATTATCGGGCGCAATGATTTTATGATTATTTCCGGTGGTGAAAATCTGGCGCCGGAGGCCATTGAAGCCATGCTCCTTCAGGCTCCGCTGATCAGTGATATTGCTGTAGGCAGTATGCATCATGAGATCTGGGGACAGACTATTGTTGCACTGGTGGCAGAATCACTGACAGAGAAGCAGCTTGTCAGCTTTAAAATATGGCTTAAAGAACATATCCGCTCAGCCTGTCGACCCCGTTTTTTTATTTCAGTACCCGCTATTCCCAGAACTGAACTGGGTAAAATTGACCGCCGTCGCGTTCAGACAATCATTGATTCCAAACAAAACCATTACTGAAATTGTTGAAACTGAGGATTCTTTTGAAATACTAAGAAATATCGGTATTGCTATATTCAGTGCGACCTGATTGCCAGATTGGAACCCTTATAAAATACTATTATCATCCATCCTGTTGTCATTTTTCTGTCATATCTATTAACTATAATACTACCTCTATTAATAACAATAAGTCATAACTATGAAGTATCAATATCATAAAAACATTGCTCATTTAAGTGAGCATGATCGTCGTAATCTGCAGGAAGAATTACACTACCTGCAAATGCGGCTGCGTCAGATTGGTTATAATGGTGACTGTGCCTATGAAAAAAAACTGGCCGGTTATTACAATAATGCCATTCTTCGCTGCAGGGAAAAACTCAGTCCGTTCTGTCTATAAATAAATCATAGAACAGAATATTACCATCTTCCTCATAATAAAAAGTATTGTATTAGAACTAAATAAAAAGTTCAGTGGGTAAAGTAACTTTACTTTTGCTGTTTGCATCCAGGCAAACATGTACAGTCTGTAACACTGCTTTTAATTCATCCTGAGTATTATAAAACTGATATTCCAGTGTAAAAGAGTGTTTTCTTTTTTCAGTTAAGAACAGTTTAATTTCAATGTTTTCATT
>JALVDE010000526.1 GCA_027009375.1 Gammaproteobacteria bacterium | reverse complement strand
GTTTTGAACGGGTCAGTTCCCGCTTCCCCATACATAAGACCCTGGTGTTTCCTTTTGATGAGGAGCAACTGCGCCAGGCAGTGACCATTGATTAACTAAAACAGACAGGAATTGTTAATAAATTATGAGTAAAGTAAAAATATACAGTACCGGCACCTGCCCCATGTGTACCCGGGCCAAAGGCTTAATGACCAAATGGGGCATTGATTTTGAAGAAGTGCGGGTGGATCAGGATCGGGCCGGGCTGATTGAAATGTCCAGAGTCACCAATGGAGCCCGGACTGTCCCACAGATCACCATTAATGATAAATGGATCGGCAGTTTAACCGAACTGACAGAACTGCATATGGATGGTGAGCTGGATCATTTAATGGAGGAATAGGGTATTTAAGGAGAACATCAACAATCTAAATATTAATGTTCTGGTGTTTTCCCTAGCCCCAGTTTAAGCCTTTGCTGTTCTGCCGCCTCTACGGCTTCCAGATATTCTTTTCTGTCCATAGTAGATGAGGCTGCATCTCTAAACCGTTCACCTTCCCGATCGCCGCTTAAATAAGCCATATGAAACCAGATATAGGCCTGCCGGTAATCTTTTGGGGTACCCAGGCCGTATAAATACATACTGCCCAGCTTGCCGTAGGCCCGGGCATCCTTATTTTCTGCGGCATTATAAAATTCCTTAAAGGCCGTATCCCGGTCTCCACGCCGATTAGCTTCTTCACCGGCAATATAATCAGCAAAGCCGGCCTGACTTAAGAGCAGCCCTGTTACAGCTGTTAATTGGATTAACACGTTTCGAAAAAATTTTATGTTCAAGATATATACCTTTTATGGATGATTTTTTTCATTATAAATGTTTACCCGGCAACCAGGATCTTAAATGACTCCGGTGTTATTTTGCAAATACTTTAAAAACATTCATAAATTAGGGTTAATTCGTCTTGACAACAGGCTTTGATCACTTAACAATAGACCTATGTTAGGAGGTATATTAAGTTCTGTGACATAATGTAATACATAATATAATAATAGTGTAATAGCAACTTAATATAATAGTTAAAATCATGTAAGACTTCATTTGTATTATATGAATAATATCAATCAACTATAAATATAACATGAATTACCGGCTTGATAACGAGCCCGGAAATAGCCTGCACTGCAAAAGAACCATAATAATAAAAAACAGTCAGATCAGACTGAACGGCGTTTATTTATTGCTTAAATAACTCGCTATATCAATCAACACATAACCACTAAATATTTATTTTTAAACCAGAAAAAGAAACGTAGAAACAGGGAAAATATTCTACTGTTTTAAGGAGGCAAGACCATGGTATCTTTTAAAGAACTCAACGAACAAAACCACATGATTGCAGAGCGTGCAAAAATTATCACCTATATGATTCAGGATCGTACTATTTGCGATACTGATGTTACCTGTGACCTGTTTTTCGACCTGCTCGAACGGGTCAAAAGCCACATGGATATTGAAGAACGTGAGCTGTACAGAAACCTGCTGACACATCCTGATCAAAGTGTAAAAAATACTGCAGAGAACTTTTTATCCGGTTCGGCAGAAATCAAGCGCGTATTCAAACAGTACACCAAGCGCTGGTGTCATAACCGCAAACTGCGTATTAAAGATCACGACCGGTTTGTTAAAGAAACCAATGAAATCTTTGATATGATCCAGGATCGTATTATCAGTGAAACTGAAAAGTTCTACCCCGTAGTTCGCAGTGTTTATGGCGAACAGATGGCGGCCTGATCACATAGAATCTTATTGATTAAGTTTGATTCTCCTCGTTCCCATGCTTCAGCGTGGGAACGTCCCCCTAATCAGACACAAACGCCTAAAAATACAATTTTAACACTGCCTTCACAAAAAAATTTATAATCCACGATTTTATGTAAGCCATTTCTTATATTGCTGTTTTTTATCCCTTTACCTGCCTATTAGATATCAAATCAATCGTTTATACTTCATTCACAAAAATAATGTTAATAAATGAGGTATTACTTTGGACAAACAGGAAAATTTACGCCATATTCGTGCTGCTAAACGCGCCCATTTAAACTGGGTATCTCATGCCCATGCTCTGATCCTGGGAGTGCCCCTGGAAGAAAACCAGATCCCGGTTTATGCAACAGATTGTAAATTTGGTCAATGGTATTATCATGACGGCCAGGTTCTGGCGCCTATTAAGGGGTTTCGTGATATTGAGCAGCCGCACATTGATTTGCATGAAACCTACCAGGAAATATTCAAATTACTGTTTCGTAAAGAGGAAAAAAAGCAGGGGTTCTGGGGCGAACTGTTTGGTAAAAGAGCTGAAATTACCGATGAACAGGATAAAATCAGAGCCCAGCAGTTATACACTCAACTAAAAGCCCATTCAGAAGTAGTAGTGTCTCATCTTGATACACTGGAAAAGGAACTTAACCAGATGGATGATGAAAAATTTAACGATTATCTTCGCTTTGCCTATAAAGCAGTTTAAACTATAAATATGAAATACCAGCCATTAGGAAAAAGTGCATTAAACGTTTCTCATATCTGCCTGGGCAGTATGACCTGGGGAATCCAGAATACTGAACAGGAGGCTCATCAGCAAATTGACTATGCCCTGTCCAGAGGGATTAATTTTATTGATGTCGCTGAAATGTATCCCATACCACCCGGACCGGATACCTACGGTAATACGGAGCGTATTATCGGCAGCTGGCTGGCTAAAAATCCACAGCGTCGTTCAGATATCGTGCTGGCCAGCAAAATTGCCGGAAATGGACTGCCCTGGATCCGTAATGGGGCTGATATTACCTCTGATGCCATTATTCAGTCTGTAGATGCCTCTTTAAAGCGACTGCAAACCGATTATATCGACCTGTACCAGCTGCACTGGCCTAATCGAACCTCCCCGCATTTTGGCAAACACTGGCCTGGTATAGTGCAATTTTCTAAAGTGGACAGCCAGCAGCATACTGAGCAAATGCTGGATATTTTATATGGTATTGATCGTTGTATAAAAGCTGGGAAAATACGCCATTTTGGCCTCTCCGATGATACCACCTGGGGTATTAATAGCTACCTGAAATTAAGCGCACAGCATAATCTGCCCCGGCCGGTGTCCATACAGAATGAATTCAGCCTGATCCATACCAAAGACTGGCCTTATCTGCTGGAAAACTGTGTACATGAAGACATGGCCTTTCTGCCCTGGTCACCATTAGGGGGTGGCGTATTAAGTGGTAAATATCTCAATGGTGCAAGACCTGCCGGCAGTCGCTGGACCGCTACCCAGCGCAATGGCCTGTTCCGTGATACACCGGCGGTTAATAATGCAGTAAAATCCTATCTTGAAGTGGCCAAAAGACATCAGCTCAATCCTGCACAAATGGCACTGGCCTGGTGCGCCCAGGTGGATGGTGTGACTTCTACCATTATTGGAGCCACAAAAATGGAGCAGCTGGAAAGCAATATCAATGCCTTTGAAATCAGCCTGTCAGACGCGGTGTTAAATGATATTAACTCTGTTTTACGGCAATACCCTATGCCGTTTTAACTGTTTACGAAAAGATTTAGTCATAAATTAAAATGAAACCACTTAACGGTAACTGGAAAATTGTAGAAACAGAACTCTGGGGACAGGATTTTGTGGATCTAATTGAACCGGGACGGGTCAGCTTTGAAGGTCATGAAGACGGCCGGATTATCTTCGGTGCCGTCAATATTGAGCTGGACTGCCGATACAAAACCGTCCATAAACGTCCCTTTGTTGAATTCACCTTTCAGGGTGTTAATGATGTTGATCCGGTCTGCGGCCGGGGCCATGCGGTTTTAAAATCCGATACTATGATGGAAGGGCAGCTGTATTTTCATTACGGTGATGAATCCTGGTTTATTGCCAGAAAAATGGACTAGTGCCTCTAGCCATTATGCATATCCTGTTCAAAGCACTCCTCAAAATATTACTGTTTATTCTGTCCTGTTCAATAGTTCACGCTTCTCAAAGTGAAACAGTATCCTTTATGCTGGAAAACGGTCTGAAAGTGATTATCAGGCCGGATCATCGTGCGCCGGTTGCTGTGGTGCAAATCTGGTATAAAACAGGCTCGGCCAATGAATCCCCCGGTAAACGGGGCATATCTCATCTGCTCGAACATATGATGTTTAAAAGCCATAATAATCCGCAACTGGCACAGGACTTCTGGCAGCTTACCCGGATCGGGGCTAAACGCAATGCCTTTACTCATCGTGATTATACCTTTTACTTCTATATTGCAGATAAAACCGCATTGCCCCGTATGCTTCACCTGGAAGCAGAGCGGATGCAGGGACTTTATGCTTCGCAGCAAAGCCTGATCATTGAAAAAAAAATCATCAGGGAAGAATTTAATAATCAGCTCAGTAAAGACCCTTTTTATTTTCTGGATGATCTGATTTACCAGAAAGCCTTCCCTGACAGCGGTTATCAATACCCGATTATCGGTAATTTCAGCGATATTCAGAAACTCAGCCTGCAGCAGTTAAGCCAATGGCATCGGCAATACTATACGCCGGATAATGCCGTATTAGTGGTCGCTGGTGATGTTAATGCCAATGAGGTTTTTCATTGGGCAGAACGCTATTTTTCCCCGATCACTAAGCGGCGTGGTAATTCAAACAATCAGCAAAGTACCTTAAAAAATAATCATTCAAATACGCCTCGTTCAGAAATTTATTATATTTTGCCGCACAGAAAAGACCGCAGTACTTCAACGGGTAAGCTGTTAATGGGATTCAGGGTGCCTTCCATTAAAACTGCCGTACCGCAACAGGATGCCTATGCCCTGGAAGTACTGGCCGGCTGGCTGGACAGCGGCGTGCATTCCAGATTACCCCGTGCTTTAATCTGGGACAAGCAAAAAGCACAGGATATCAGTGTGCGTTATAGCCTTATGACCCGTTATGACAGCCTGTTTATTATAGAGGCCATGCCCTTAAAGAATGTTTCCATTACCCAGCTGGAACAGGCTATAAAGAATGAGCTGAAAACTATCCGGCAACAGCTTATCAGCGAGCGTGAGCTGCAGGAAGTTAAAAACCAGATGATTGCCGCAGAAGTTTTTGAACGGGACTCTACTTTTACACAGGCAAAAATCATTGGCCAGGCTGAAGTCATCGATATCCCCTGGTCGGAAGATGCAAAATATATTGAACGTATAAAATCCGTTACAGCAGAACAGGTTCAGGAGGTATTAAACAAATACTTTACAGCTAATAACCGTATTACTATTATCCAGCCATAACACCTGTCAACTCGCAGCGTCCTGTCCCTTTAAAATTAAATTTTTACCACAGCCTCAGCCTAAAGCCCTTCAAAACCTCTAATGTTATCATATACGATAAAATATAATAATTATTTAATAAAATTATCAAAAGCGATAACTTGATTTTTAGAATATTTAATAATAAACTGAAAATATATAAATAAATCAACAAATAATATAATCTAAAGCCCATAACCATGTCCCATAATTTAACTCCAATCCTGGATGAAATTGTTCAGCAGGGCAAAAAGAAAGGTCTGAACCAAAAAGACATCTGCTATAAAGCTGGTGTTGGACCGGTGACTATCTCCCGGGCCAGAAAACAGGGCGATATTCGTTTTTCCACTCTGGAAAAACTGGCCAATAGCGTCGGTCTTAAATTAACACTGATAGCTGACGACCCCTTAATTGAACTGGTGGAAAAAGGGGAACTGTTCTCATGATTCGGGATGCCCATGCCGTTGTCTGGACTCGGTTATCCGGTAGCCCCATAAAAATGGGTGAACTGCACGTCACTGAATCAGAATCCCGTTTTGTCTATGATCTGTCCTTTCTGGACACCGGCTTACCCGGTCTGGGACTGGTGCTGTCACCCAAAATATACGGTCAGAATACCATACGCTGGTCCCGAACCGAGCGCTTTAATTTTCATCCACCCATACAGTCCCTGATCCCGCCTTCAGGAGAGCATAATTTTCAACGTCGTCTGATTATGAACTACCTGGCGACTATTGGTGTAACAGAGGGCAGTGACTTTGATAATGACTGGAATATTCTAACCTTCAGCGGTCATGGCGGTATCGGCCATATTGATGTGTTCAGTTCGGATGAAAAGGCGGTTCGATGGTATGCTACACCCACCATGCCCCAGCAGGATTTTCTTAAAAAAAAATCCACCCTGGGTTTTTCTCTTAAAAATATGCTCACCTGGTATGAAGATGAAACAGGCTACCTGCTGGATTTTATCGGCCCGACCCCATCAGTAAACGGTGCCATACCCAAACTGTTGCTATCCATCCCTAAAAGCGGCTGGAACGGACAGGTCGGTCTGCCCACCCGCTTTGGTGATACCCAGTCCACCGATATTATTCTGAAACTGGAAAAAGACACCGCCTATCCCGGTATTGTAGAGCTGGAAGCCCTGGGGCTGGATATTCACAGTAAAGCCGGTTTTCAGACGCCCCGTTACTGGACA
>JALVDE010000525.1 GCA_027009375.1 Gammaproteobacteria bacterium | reverse complement strand
AATCACATCAATTCTATGAGCCGCTACGCCTGAGCAGGTTTTACTTCTCTTTATAAAGGGGGCACTGTACAGGCCTACCTGTACAAACATTCTCGTACAAACATAGTTCCGTTCTTGTTTTTTTGTTAGCTTATTTCTATACTAAGTTAACAGCGCAAATCCTTATTTATTAACCTTTTATTGTACCGGCCAGGTATAATTAGCGGACATCTGATGAAAGCCAACTTATTCCTTTTCCTTATTTGTATTTTTTTATCGGTACCTCTTTATGCTTTTGATAGCGGCAGAGAACTGGCACAGGCCGTGTATGATCGTCCCGATGGAAAAAATGCCTGGTCCAGCGGCTTAATGGTATTAATAGAAAAAGGGCATAAGCCCAGGGTTCGAAAAATGTACACCTTTAGAGAAGATCGGGAAAATGGTGATATCGCTTCTCTTGTTCGCTTTGAAAAACCAGCGGATATTAAAAATACCGGGCTGTTAACCATTGACTATGGCAGTGATAAAGATACCGATCAATGGATATATCTGCCTGCTATAAATAAAGCACGGCGTATTTCCTCCAGTCGCAAAGGTGGACATTTTGTAGGCTCGGATATTCTCTATGAAGATTTGCGAGATCGAAAAGTATCCGCAGATAAACATCGCCTACTGGGTGAAGAAACAATCAATGGTGTTAAGGCTCTGGTTCTGGAAAGCGTACCCGTTAAAGCAGATAACTCAGTGTATAGTAAAAAAATCAGCTGGATACATCCTAAAAGCCTGGTGGCTTTACGTGTTGATTTCTTCCAGGGTGGTTCTAAGCCGGTTAAAAGAACCCTGGTAAAAAAACTGGAAAAAAAACAGGGATTCTGGACCATTATGAATAGTGTGGCAATTGATTTAAAAACAGGACACGAAACGCATATGAGGATGGATGATATTTTATATGATAAAGCCGTTCCCACCGACCTGTTTAGTTTAAGATACCTGGAAGATCCGCAACGTGAAAAACAGATCATCAAGAAAATATCGGGAAAATAGTATGCTCAGGATAGTAGCAGGAAGCTTTCTGGTTTGTTTGGTCTCTTTTTTAGCTATTCATACACCCGTCGTTCAGGCTGCAGAGGCAAGTTCGTACCGCAGCAGCGTAACACAGCATTATGTGTTTACGGATAAACAAAAAGCAGAGCAGTTTGTTAAAGAACAAAAGCAGTCAGCAAAAACAGTTAATTTAACCACCCAAAAAAAGCCGGTTCAGCGCTTTTATGTTCTGTTAAAAGGCTATACACAATGGAGTACGGCATTTAAACAGGCCCAGTTACTTGAAAAACAGGGTATAAAAGGGATTGAGGTGGTAAAGGGACGTTTTGAACGCGGCTATTCAATACTGGTTGCCCAGTATTCAGATAAAAAAAACGCCGGTCAACAATTTAATAAACTGCGTTCAATGGGATTGAGAAACGTACGTGTCTACACTGATAAGGTCAGTGTCTATCAGTATATTGTTACAGTACATTCTGTTCGTCCGGAATCCGCAATTGCAAAAACTATTCAACCAAAGGCAGTATCGGACAAAGTTAACGATAAAAAGACCACGGGTAAGACGGTAATAACTGAAGCACCAAAAATTGCAACCAGACCGGGTGCTGTTTCGGATGAGGAAGAAACGATTATATTAATGTCTGATAATAGTGATTTTAGTTCAAGCTATGAAATTGCTTTAGAGGATGAGTCAGAAAATATTGATGCTACAGTTTGGGGAGCCAGTTTTAATCTGGAGGAAGACCTGTTTACCAGGGATGCCCAGGATGCCGGTCATCTTGAGTATGTTAATGCCAGAGCCTATATTGAACATTCAATAAATACCAACTGGGAATTAAGGCTTGCAGGCCGGTTGGACGGCAGTTATCAGTCGGGCAAACATGGGGCTGATTATGATGATACTGATCTGGATTATGAGGATTCATATCTTCGTTACAGGAATGAAAATTACCGTATAACTGTAGGTGCTCAGACAGTACGCTGGGGTAAAGTGGATAATCTGGGTCCCCTGGACAATATGGCCACTCTGGATCTGTCAAGAGGCGTGATGCTGAAATGGGGCGAAAATTACCGTTCATCTCCTGTTGTACGGGCAGAATACTTTAATGATGCCGGTAAATTTGATCTGGTTTACCTGGCAGACTTCAGAGAAGCAGAGCTGGCGGATAAAGATGATGTCTGGTATCCCATCGATTTCAGAAACGGTAGAATGCTGGGCTTTGAATATAATCCAGCTATGTCAGAATTAATAAAAAACGCGCGTATTGATGATGATTTTAGTGGTGATGGGGGCTGGGGTATGCGCTATTCCACCACATTAGACGCCTATGATATTGGGCTGACACTACAGCGGATAAGATTGTCCACCCCCTATTTTAAAATGAATGAAGGCCTTCGCCAGCAAATTCTTGCCGGGCAGATTCCAGATCCTGCCAACTATCGTTATACCTTTTCTGAAGAACATCCCCGGAGCTGGGTCATCGGTGGTGATGCGGAGTTTCAATGGAAAAGTGTAACCTGGAGAATGGAAGCCGGCTGGTTTTCAGACCTGCCTGCAACCACTAAAACGCTGAAATATGAAACCTATGACGGCTTTAAATGGGCAGGCAGTGCCGAGTTTTATCCCGGTGACGCTGATACCCGGGTAAATTTACAATTATCGGGTCAGCATATTGATGAAGATGAAAAAATACTGGATCTGGATAATGTGGTTGTGCTCAGTGGTGAAGTTGAAAGTTTGTTTGATAATAACCGCTGGAAAGCCAGTGGTCGTTTTAATATCGGTCTGAGCAATAAGGAATATATTCTTTCTCCGGAAATTGCTTATCTGGGTGCAGAGCCCTTTGAAATATATACAGCCTACCATTATATGGATGGTGCTGAACAAACTGTGGGTGGTTTCTACAAATACAATAATGTGTTAACCATAGGAATTCGGGGTAAATATTAAGCCATGAAAAAATTCCGGCTTTATCTGTCCATTTTTGTTTTACTTGTTCTTAATACTATCCCTTCACTGTTTTTACCAAAATTACCTTTTAATAATGCCCCGGAAGTGTATCTGTCCAAAGACCAACCGGCTGTAATACTTGAACGAGCTTTAAGAAAACAGTTTCCGGATGATCAGGTGGCCATGATTCTGTTTGGCGGCTCAGATCTTTATGAAAATAATTTTCTTGAAAAACTGGAAGCAGCTACTCAGGCAATTGCCCGGATTGAAGACATTGACAGGGTGGTTAATGTAACAGAAATCGAACATATCAATGCCACTGAAGATGGTTTTGAAGTTACTCCCTTATTAGGGTCGCATGCACGTAAAACGATTAAATCCGCTTCAGCACGTCATGATTATGCAAAGCAGGATACTGTGGCCTATGGGGCAATAGTCAGTGACCGTCCTGATTATCAGGGGATTATAGTCAGGCCGTACCAGCTTTCCTCGACACTGGAGCGCATTGCGATTCTGGAGCAGGTGCACAGGATATTACAGCAATACCAGATAGACCAGAAAATCGTTGCGACCGCCGGGCCCATACCTCTGGAAATTGCTCAGTTTGAGTCCATGCTTCGAGATACCATGATTTTTGTGCCTGCCACCGTTATTATTGGCTTAATACTGATCTGGTTTATGTTCAGACGATTATTGGCCGTTATTATCGCATCTCTGGTAACAGGGGCTGTGGTGAATAGTGCAGTAATGCTCTATGTCATTTTTAATATACCCTATACACTTGTTTCCAGTATGATTCCACCGCTGTTATCAGCATTAACCACTGCATTTATGATTCATTTTTACACTAATATGCAGTTGGCCTCTTCCTTTTCCTATATTGGATTTCAGAGAGTGTCTTTTGCTTTAAAGCAAATTTATAAACCGGCATTTTTTACCGCATTTACTACGGTAGTAGGCTTAAGTTCTCTAGGGGTCAGTCCTATTCCACCGATCAGTCATTTTGGTCTGGTTGCGGCTGCCGGCGTGGTCTTTTTGTTTTTGATTGTTATGTATATTGTCCCGCCATTATTTGAAAAATTTGACAAGGTAAGCTGGCCAAATGCAAACAAAAATAATTCTGTTTTGAAACGTTTTTTAAAAGCTTTAATTCATCTCTCAGTACGTAAGCCGTTGTGGGTTGTAGCTGTTATGTTGTTTATTATCCTGGCGGGGCTGCCCTGGATTTTTCAGGTTAAAGTTGAAACAAATATGCTGAAGTTTTTTAAAGACGATCATAGTATCACGCAGGGAACCAGGCTTATTGAAAAAAATCTTAATGGTGTAATGCCTCTTGAAGTTGATCTTTTTGGCCCGGAGCGGGACATATTTAAAAAATATCAGGCGCTTGAGCAAATTCAGCAATTACAAAGCTGGCTGAAACAACAGCCTGAAGTGGATAAGGTAACCACGGTAGTTGATGTTATTAAAGATATGCACCAGGCCTTTCATCAGGATGAGCCCAATAACAGAATAATTCCAGATAACAATCCACTGATCAGTCAGTACCTGTTTGTTTATGATGGTGAGGACATATACGAAGTTGTGAACAGGGAGTTTGATCAGACCCGTATCGTAATTAGTATGAATGTACATAATTCTAAACAAATCAGGCAGTTTATAAACAGAATTGCAGACTATCTGGACAGTCACTTAAAACAGGTAAAATGGGATATTGGGGGTGACGGCAGAATATTTGCCGATCAGGATAAACTGCTGATTCAGGGCCAGATAAACAGTTTGTTTATTGCCATTATTCTTATATTTATGATTATGCTGCTGATCTGGCGTAATTTGGGCTTTGCCGTGTTAAGCATGATCCCGAATCTGTCACCTATTATAGGAATTTTTATCCTGATGGGACTTTTAGGTATCTGGCTGGATATGGCCACAGCCATGATTGCCAGTGTCTCAATTGGTATTGCTGTGGATGATACCATTCATATGCTGCATGGGTTTAAAAAGCGTATAGACAAAGGTGTATCAACGGTTTTTGCGCTGGTGCAAAGTTACTATAAAACGGGACGGGCAATTATTGTAACGACAGTAATTCTTTGTGCCCAGTTTTTTTTACTGGCTTTTTCAGAATTTGTACCAACGGCACATTTTGGACTGTTAACGGCAATGGGGTTGCTTATGGCTCTGTTTTTTGACCTGTTGCTCCTGCCTGCGCTGATTATTCTGTTTTATCAGAAACGTCAAACGTATTAAGCTTCATAGGCAGGAAACTAACTGAAGTCTGATAGCCCTGCTCATAAAGATAGTGCTTGTCCTCTTTGCTTAGCTTAAATTCTACAGGCGAAAACTTCCCTGTATCCACAATCAGGGTTTTTCCCCAGAATTTATCACTGACATATTCCCGGGATAATGAGGTCATAAAGGTTCGGATCAACATTGTCATATAACTGCTAACAGGAAACCACCGGCTGACTGAATTGTCGCATCTGATCTGGGAGCTGCGTAGCCGGAAAAAAATAACGGGAGTGCCATCTCTGGACCAGTCAAAGTGCAAGGCATCTTCTGCCAGAATACTGCCGTCTACCAGGAGCTTCTGATCAAATTTTTTAAAAGTAAATAATAATGGGATCCCCATTGAATAACGTACCGCAGAGGCTACCTTTAAAAATGGCGTGTGTTCCTTATCAAAAATAACCGGCTGTTGTGATTTTACATCGGTGGCAACAATATGCAGGTCAAGTTTCAGATCGTTAAACGTGGCGCCCTCAAGCTCATTATCAATCCAGTTTTCAAAATGATCTCCGGTAGAAAGACCGCCGTCAAAAATTAAACTGTAAAGAGAAAAACCTTTAAATTGCCTGAAATCCACATTAGTGGCTAAATCGTACAGTTTTTCCGGTGGTTGTCCTTTGGCAACCAGAGAGGCAACAATACTGCCTCCGGAAATACCAACAATATGTTGATAATTAATATTCAAATCTCGTAAAGCCGTAATAATTCCGACATGAGCGGGTAAACGGGTACCCCCGCCTGCGAGAACAGGAACAATGTGATTATTGTTATAAGTCATTTTTAAAGGAATAAAAAGTAGATAAAAATACTCTAGCAATAAAAAACTGTAACGTCTATAGCATACTGGAATGAATAATCTATACTTTAAATAGTCGTTTACTTCCCTCTCTCTCCGGGAGAGAGCCAGGGTTAGGAAAAATATACACATGAAAGAAATTCTGGAAAAAATAGTGCAGGATCCTTTATTTCACGAAGGTACCGCCTGGCAACGTCGCTGCTTCAGTAAAAAAGATCAGATAATTAAACAGGGTGATCCCGGCGGTAGTCTGTTTTTTATTGAGGAAGGCTGTTTACGAGTATCAGAAAAAATACCCATTGATAAAGAGAAAAACATTCAGGCCGGTATCTGGGAACTGGATAAAAATGATGTGTTTGGAGAAATAGCCTTAAATAAATCTCAAACCAGAACCGCTTCAGTGATAGCTTTGACTGATGGATGTCTGGTGGAAGTTCATGGGCATGCACTGGAAAAATATCTGGATGAACATCCCAATATCGGT
>JALVDE010000524.1 GCA_027009375.1 Gammaproteobacteria bacterium | reverse complement strand
CAGCGTTCAGCGTTCAGCGTTCAGCGTTCAGCGTTCAGCGTTCAGCGTTCAGCGTTCAGCGTTCAGCGTTCAGCGAAAAGTTTAAAACCGTTTGTTCTTCAGTCAAGCAAAATATTAAAATATTTTGCACTAACTTAAAGATAAATTCTGTTGCTCTGGCTCTTTCTGAACGCTCAGCGCTGAACGCTGAACGCTTTATTTATACTCTCCGCCACCCGATGTCCATCCGCAACCGCATGAACCACATCCGGTCCGTTAACACAATCCCCCGCTGACCATAGCCAGTCAACTGAGGTGGCACCGTCTTCCGTTACCTTGATTCGACCGCGCTGCCATTCCAGTTGTTCCGTCAGGTCTTCGCCCAGCAGATCGGTTTCGGCCATCTGGCCTATGGCTTCTATAACCATTTCGGCTTCAAACAGTTGTTCATCAGACTCGTCGTACTGGGGAGCGAAGCGGCCGTCATCATCGAAAACGGAGATGACTTTCCAGGTTCTTAGGCCTTTTACCTTACCGTTTTCCAGCATAACTTCCTGTGGGCCGCGTGATGGGATAATGGTGATGCCTTCTTCCAGTGCTTCCTTGATTTCAACATCATCAGCCGGGAAGTTTTCCATGGCATCAATGGCGGTAATGGTTATATTAACCTCGCCATACTGCTGTTTCTGATAACGTGCCAGGGAACGGCCTATATCCATGGCCACATTACCGCCGCCAATTACGACCGCAGAACGGGGTACGTCAAAACCCGGATCTTTTTCTGCTTTTATATCATCCCGGACACTGCCGATTTTTCGCAGCAGCTCCACGGCACTGTGGACATCTTTATGATCGGAACCGGGAATTCGGGTAGAGCGACCCGATTGCAGACCAATCGCCAGAATAACGGCATCATAGTCTTTATGCAGTTGTTCCATAGCAATGTCTTTGCCGATACGGGTATTGTATTGAATTTTAACGCCCATGGAGAGAATAATATCCACATCCCGTTCCAGCATATCATCGGGCAGACGATAATAGGGAATGCCATAGCGGGTCATTCCGCCGGCTTTAGCCAGAGCTTCAAACACCTGCACATCATGACCCTGTTTAACCAGATCAAAAGCGGCGGTCAGACCCGCAGGCCCGGCACCGATAATAGCAATTTTTTTGTCTGTTCTGGTTGCTGATTTTTTGCTGGCGGCAATTTCCTTAATACGTTCATGAGGAACTGCATCCATGGCATAGCGTTTCAGCCAGCGAATGGCAATGGGTTCACTGCCCTGGGGCAGACCGGTCTGGTTCAGAGAACAGGCGGTTTCACAGCGATGGGTACAGACCCGTCCGCAGACATGTGAGAAGGGATTGGTTTCATACATCCATTCCACTGCTTCTTCCACATTGCCTTTCCAGATGGCACGGATATATTCCGGTGCATGCATATGGGTAGGACAGGAATCATGACACATACCACATTGCACACAGCGGGATGCCTCCAGTACGGCCTGTTCCGGTGTAAAACCATCCACAATTTCATCAAAATTGTCTACCCGCTCT
>JALVDE010000523.1 GCA_027009375.1 Gammaproteobacteria bacterium | reverse complement strand
GCCCATGTCTTCAATACAGAGCTGCAGAAAATGCCCCTCTAAAAAATCAAATTCTTCCATTTCAATCTGCTCGGCAAGTAATGACTGCAGAATTTTTTCAGCGACTTTTTTCTGGATAAAAAAAGGCGGTTTGGGCAGACGCTTAACCAGAGCAGGAACACGCCTGATCATATTAGCTGAAATAGTATTGAATACAGTGGAAGGTGAGGGGGGTACAGGTAAGCGGCCTGACATATAAAATCTCTGTAATATGTTTTGAAGGATCTTAATAGTGCATTAAAACCATAGGATATTCATTGATCAGCATCAATTCCAACCCCTCCATATACTGATACTATCCTAAAACCTGAAACATCAACCTGAAACCTGAACCTATGATTGAACTGGTCTGTCCCGCAGGAAATTTCCCTGCCTTAAAAGAAGCGGTAAACAATGGTGCCAATGCCGTCTATATTGGTTTTAAAGATGATACCAATGCCCGCCACTTTGCCGGGCTTAATTTTAATGAAAAAAATCTGCCCAAAGCCATAGATTATGCCCATCAGCGTGGTACCAAAGTCTTTGTAGCCATTAATACCTATCCTCAGCCGTCCGGCTGGTCGCGCTGGAAAAAAGCAGTGGATCTGGCGGCCAGACTGGGTGTGGATGCCTTAATTGTGGCGGATATCGGGGTGCTGGATTATGCTGCCCAGAGCTGGCCGGAGCTGTCCCGTCACCTGTCGGTGCAGGGCTCGGCAACCTCTTATGAATCTTTAAACTATTACCAGAAAAATTTCGGTATTAAACGGGCCGTGCTGCCCCGGGTATTGTCGGTTGCCCAGGTGGCTCAGCTGGCAGAAAAATCTCCTGTGGAACTGGAGGTATTCGGTTTTGGCAGTTTATGCATTATGGCCGAAGGGCGTTGCCATTTATCTTCCTATGTCACCGGTGAGTCACCCAATACCTGCGGTGCCTGTTCCCCGGCAAAATCGGTTCGCTGGGAACAAACCAGTCAGGGGCTGGAATCCCGTCTGAACAATGTTCTCATTGATCGTTATGAGGATAATGAAAATGCCGGTTATCCGACCCTGTGCAAGGGGCGTTTCAGTATTGGCGAGAATACCTTTCATGTCCTGGAAGAACCCACCAGCTTAAATACCATTGCCATATTACCTGAACTGGATAACATTGGTATTAAGGCGATAAAAATTGAAGGGCGGCAGCGCAGTCCTGCCTATACTCAGCAGGTAACCAGGGTCTGGCGGCAGGCCATTGATCAATATTATGCCGATCCTGAGCATTATATTCCGCAGGAGAACTGGTCTGCAGCGCTGAACAAGGTATCGGAAGGTTCACAGACTACATTGGGTGCCTATAGTCGGCCCTGGCAGTAAGAGGAATATTACTATGAAATTATCCTTAGGGCCGTTACTGTATTTCTGGTCTTTTGATGATATCCAGGTATTTTACCAGTCCATGCTGGAACAGCCGGTCGATATTATTTATCTGGGAGAGACGGTCTGCTCCAAACGCCGCTCACTCAATTTTGAACAGTGGATGGAACTGGCGAGAAACTTAAAACAGCAGGCGCCGGATACTGAAATCGTATTATCAACCCTGTCGCTTATTGAAGCCGAATCAGAGCTTAAAACCCTGCGTCGTTATTGCAATAACGGCGAGTTCAGTGTGGAAGCCAATGATATGGCTGCGGTTCATCTGCTCTCAGAACAGCATGTCCCGTTCAGTACCGGACCTACCATCAATATTTACAATACCCGGACATTAAGCCTGCTACACGGACAGGGGCTGAGGCGCTGGGTTATGCCGGTGGAGCTTTCCAGAAACACCCTAAAGGAAATTCTACAGGAACTGAAAGCATCGGATCTGGCAGACAAGCTGGAAACTGAGATATTCAGTTATGGTCATATGCCGCTGGCTTTATCTGCCCGCTGTTTTACCGCTCGGGCCCATAATCTGCCCAAGGATCAGTGTGATCTGAAATGCCTGGAATACCCGGATGGTCTGCAGGTTAAAAGCCAGGAAGAGCAAAGTCTGTTTACCTTAAATGGTATACAGACCATGTCAGGCCAGCGTAATGATTTACTGGATGCACTGCCCGAAATGCAGTCCATGGGCGTGGACATTGTTCGTCTGAGTCCTCAGGCCATGCAAATGCCGGAGGTTATCCAGGCTTACCATAATGCGCTTAAAGGAAAAGAAGGAATAACAGCCGGTTATGCCAGGGATGAAAACTGTAATGGTTACTGGTATGGAGAACCGGGAATGTATCAGTCTATGTGATAATCTTTACATCATACAGTTCAAAACGTTTATCATTGGTCAATATGGTCATATCCCCAATCTGAGCCTGGGCAATAATTAAACGGTCAAAGGGATCATTATGATGCGGCGGCAGATTTTCTATTCTTAAGGAGTGTTCCAGGGAAAAGGCTAATACTTTTAAGCCGTCTTTGTTGATCCGATCCGGAATATAACGAAAAGGCAGGGAAGGCAGCTTAATCTGTTCCAGGCGGTATTTAATATTAATTTCCCAGGCACTGACCGTTGAGAAATAAATATCGTTTTCCACATCTTCCATAACCTGAAACTGTGCCGGGCTTAACCTGTCCGGATTAATATGCCAGTTTAACCAGCAGTGGGTGTCGATAAGGTAGGTTTCTTCCATGATAATTAAGTGTTAAGTGTTAAGTGTTAAGTGTTAAGTGTTAAAGAAGAGCCTTATTCGAAGAATTTCTGTAATTCCCGGGGTAGGGGATCATTAAAATTATCGGCTATCCAGCCGGAATTCCGATCCCTTCCGGCGAGGCGTTTGTTTGGGGTTTCCCTGATGGGATTGATGCGGGCAAAATCCCGGCCTGAACGGGTGATAATGACTTCCTTGCCGTTGGCAAGATGGTTAATGAGTGCGGAGAAATTGAGTTTTGCTTCGTGGGCATTAAAGCGGATAGTATCTGTGGTATTCATTTCTACAATCCTTTGTTTGAAATAAAGTTGGTCGTTAATAGTACCTTAAAATAATACAGGATTCCACTGACATAAGGGGATTAATAAAACGCTACACTCCGTTTTTTCTGGTGCCTGCACTGGAGCGGTGGAACGAGAGAAAACACAGAGCCGGTCTTTTGAATAGCAAGGCAAGAATCTTTATAATGTTTTTTTAAAAATTCTAAAACAGGTGGAGCAAATATTGAATATTATTGTGACAGGCGGTGCAGGCTTTATAGGCTCAGCGGTGATCCGTCAGTATATTAAGGATACAGAACATACCATTATCAATATTGATGCTCTGACCTATGCTGGTAACCTGGAGTCTCTGCAGGCGGTTGAAAACAGTCCCCGTTATCATTTTGAACATGCGAACATCTGTGACAAAGACGCCATGGAGCGGATATTCAATCAATATCAGCCCGATGCCATTATGCACCTGGCAGCTGAATCCCATGTGGATCGTTCAATTGACGGACCGGCGGACTTTATCCAGACCAATATTGTCGGTACCTGTAACCTGCTGGAAGTAGCAAGAGCTTACTGGAATTCTTTAGCGGAAGATAAAAAAGCCAGTTTTCGTTTTCATCATGTTTCAACGGATGAAGTCTATGGTGATCTGGATGAAAGCGGTTTTTTCACCGAAGAAACAGCTTACGATCCAAGCTCCCCTTATTCTGCCAGTAAGGCCTCATCTGACCACCTGGTACGGGCCTGGCACAGAACTTATGGCTTTCCGGTGGTGATCACCAATTGTTCCAATAATTACGGCAGTCACCAGTTCCCTGAAAAACTGATCCCGCTGGTTACCCTGAATGCTCTGGAAGGAAAGCCCTTGCCTGTTTACGGAAACGGTATGCAGATCCGCGACTGGCTGCATGTAGATGATCATGCCCGTGCCCTGCGACTGGTGCTGGAAAACGGTAAAGACGGTGAAACCTATAATATCGGCGGCCATAATGAAAAAACCAATCTGGAAGTGGTTAAAACGATCTGTGCCCTGCTGGATAAAATGGTTCCGGATTCTCCTTATATTCCCCATGAGCAGCTTATTACCTATGTGAGTGATCGTCCCGGACATGATGTGCGTTATGCTATTGATGCCGATAAAATCGGTCAGCAGCTGGGCTGGACACCGGAAGAAACCTTTGAATCGGGTATTGAAAAAACCATTCAATGGTATCTGGATAACCCGCAATGGTGTCAGCATGTACAGGACGGCAGTTATCAGCGTGAACGTCTGGGAACGGGCGAACAGGAGTAAATAATCAAATGAAAGGTATTATTCTGGCAGGCGGCTCCGGCACCCGGCTTTATCCTATTACCAAAGGGGTCAGTAAACAACTGACCCCGATTTATGATAAGCCCATGGTATATTATCCTCTGTCGGTATTGATGCTGGCTGGTATTACAGAGGTTTTAGTTATTTCTACACCCCATGACCTGCCTCAGTTTGAAGCCCTGCTGGGTGATGGTGCTGATATTGGTATGCAGTTTTCCTATGCGGTACAGCCATCTCCTGACGGGCTGGCGCAGGCCTTTCTTATTGGTGAGGAATTTATTGGTGATGATAATGTCTGTCTGGTTCTTGGGGATAATATTTTTTATGGTCATGGTTTTAAGCGTATGCTGCGTCAGTCTGTAAAAAATGTAGAACAACAGAACAAGGCAACGGTATTTGGTTATTATGTTAAGGACCCCGAGCGTTACGGCGTGGTTGACTTTGAGGATAACGGCAGTGTTCTGAGTATTGAAGAGAAACCGAAAGCCCCTAAAAGTAACCATGCTGTAGTCGGTCTGTATTTTTACCCCAATGATGTTATTGATGTTGCTAAAGCGGTTAAGCCCTCTGCGCGTGGAGAACTGGAGATCACCACGGTTAATCAGACCTATCTGGAACGGGGCAATTTAAAAGTGGAATTGATGGGCAGAGGTTTTGCCTGGCTGGATACCGGTACCCATGAAAGTTTGATGGAAGCGTCTAATTATATCCAGGTCATTGAAAACCGTCAGGGGCTTAAAGTGGCCTGTATTGAGGAAATTGCTTTTGAAATGGGCTATATCTCCAAAGAACAGCTTATTGAACTGGCTCAGCCTTTAAAGAAAAATCAGTACGGTCAGTATCTTCTGCGCAGGGCTGAAGAGGGTATTTAGTACTATTCCCACTCACCGGTCAGGTGATGCATTAAATCATCCACATCCAGCTCGGAAACTACCTTGCCTTTAACGGAGTGGCCAGAGTCATGCACCGACTGACGGCTACCGCTGACCAGCGGATGCCAGTCGGGCAGTTTTTTCCCCTCGGCCAGTAAGCGGTAGGCGCAGCTTGAAGGCATATAATAAACCTGTTCCAGGTTGTCCATACTTAAAGTTACACATTCCGGCACCAGAATACTGCGTTGCGAATATTCAGTACACTGACACTGTTCGGTATCCAGGTAGCGGCAAACTACATTGGTACCGTAAACCGTACCGGTATCTTCATCTTCCAGCTTATGCAGACAGCATTTAGCACAGCCGTCACATAAATGTTCCCATTCCTCGCGAGTCATTTCATTTAAGGCTTTGTGTTCCCAGAAGTTTGATGGCATAGTATTTACAGGTTACAGGTTACAGGTTACAGGTTACAGGTTACAGGTTACAGGTTGGGAGTGGGTTTGTTTTTTAGAAAACTGTTGCGACTATTGCGGGTTATTTTGCATGTATTATGGGGTGTGGTGCAAGCGCTTTATTACCTGGATGCAAAAAAATTTCCCGGTGACAAAGAAAAGCCGATTATACAGTGCTGGTATCAGAAATTTCTGCAGTTAATGAATATTCGCGTGCAGGTGCATGGGGAACTGGCGCAGGACAATCATTTAATGGTGGCCAATCATATATCCTGGAAGGACATTGTGCTGCTCAGCTCGCTGTATCCGACCAGTTTTGTGGCCAAAAGCGAGATTGCCCGCTGGCCGCTGGTGGGCTGGATGAGTGTCAGAGCCGGAACCTTATTTATTAAGCGCGGCAGTATCAGTGATGTGCGGCGACTCAATGAACAGATAGCCCAGTTACTCTGTAATGGAGAACGGGTAACGGTCTTCCCGGAAGGTGGAACCGGCGAAGGTAATGAAATTGCTCACCTGTATCCTGGCATGTTTCAGTCTGTGGTGGATATAGAAGAGTGTATTACCATCGGCGTACAACCGGTGGTGATTATTTATAAAGTAGATGGCAAACTGCATTCAGATATTCCCTATACCGGAGACACCCACTTACTGAAAAACCTGTGGGCCATTTTAGGCTTCCATGAGATCACTGCGGATGTGTTTTTTACTCCACCCATTCTGATCCCCAGAGATAACCGTAAAGAGCTGGCGCAGAAAACTTACCAGCAAATGCAGGCGGTTCTGGACAAAAATCTTTAGGTTAAACTATAGCCTGCATCCCACCCTGCCGCAGAGACTGCACATCCGTCTCAATCCAGTATTTCACTCTTTCCTGCTGCTGTTCTTCAGACATATCAAGCCAGCGGGTCAGCAGGGTTTCTTTCTGCAGTTCCCGGGCTTTGTGCAGGCGTGCCTCACTATCA
>JALVDE010000522.1 GCA_027009375.1 Gammaproteobacteria bacterium | reverse complement strand
GTTCCATTAGCAACAAAACGGCTACAATAGATAAAACAACCATAGGCATTAAAAAGCCCTTAAAGGTTTTTTTAACATTTTCATTATGTCTAACCAGATAACCCGCCAGGTAAATAACCATGGCCAGCTTGATTAACTCGGAAACCTGCAGGTTAAACACACCCAGAGGTATCCAGCGGGCACTGCCGTTTATTTCCCGACCCACGCCCGGTATTAAAACGGCAACCAGCAGGACCAGCCCAATAAACAGAATCAGTGGTCCGCTCTTTTGCCAGAACTTCATGGGTGTAAACAGGACCAGAGCACCTAAAGCAAAACCCAGTCCTGTTGCGGTTAACTGCCGGTACAGGTAGTAAAACGGTTCACCGTTATTTCTATCGGCTATGGATACCGAAGCAGAACCGACCATAATAATACCCAGTGCAATAAGGGTCATACTCAATAATAATATCCACGGATCCACCAGCCATTGCTGTTCATCTTTTGTTACAGTCTGTTTTATAGCCGCTGTAGTTTTCCTGCTGCTTTTCACCGTCCGTTTTTTAACAGGGCCTGTTTTTGCTGCTTTGGCTGTTTTAACTTTGGCAATTTTCTTTTGTCCCCGCTTTTTGGCACTGTCATTAAAAAGCTCTGTCAGGGACTTATCTTTTGACCGATCCTTACGACCGTTATTAATATAAATTTCAGCTGACATCTCTTAATCCCTCCTGAATGTCAGCCATATTGTCCGGCTTTATTTCGGCACGCTCATAAATAATGGCTTTAAAATCATTACCTCGCTCACCATAATTTGCATACATATCAAAGCTGGCACAGGCCGGTGACAATAAAACCGTATCTCCTTTTTTTGCCAGTTCTATTGCTTTTTGTACCGCCTCCTGCATGGAGGTCACATGGATAATACGTTCACTGGCCATACCGACTGTTAATACCGCATGTTCTATTTGTACCGCATCCTGTCCCATTAACAGCAGATATTTAACTCTGGCTTTAATAACCTTGCCCAGTTCAGTAAAATCAGCCCCCTTGCCAATACCGCCGGCAATTAAAATCAGCTGACGCTGTGCATAGCTTTTATCATCTTCCGGTTCCAGACCATTAATAGCGGCTATGGTCGCACCGGCATTGGTACCTTTTGAGTCATTATAAAAATCAACGCCGTTAATCTGTGCAACCCATTCACAGCGATGTTCAAGCCCGGCATATTCCCGGACGGCCTGAAGCATTTTTTCTCTGTCCAGAGACAGGGGCTCCAGTAAAGCTATTGCGGCCAGTACATTCAGGTAGTTATAAACACCTTTCAGGCGTAATTCACTGGCTTTGAGCAATGTTTGCTGACCTTTTTTCAGCAGGTAGTCACCATCCTGTATTTTCTGCAGACCATACTCACCAGTCTGAGGCTCCTCTGAGCCGAAATAAATACAACGTTCCGCTGCAGGACAAGATTCATTCTGGGTCTTATTTTTAAACAGCTTTAATAACTGTTGTTCATCTTTGTTAATAACCGCCCAGTCGGTATTATTGTAGATAGTCGTTTTAAC
>JALVDE010000521.1 GCA_027009375.1 Gammaproteobacteria bacterium | reverse complement strand
GACGGCGGCTATAAAGATCAACAGGGTATTAACCATCTCAATGTGCTGGAACTGCAGCGACAGATCCGCACCCTGCCTAAACCCGTTGTGGCTATGGTGGCCGGTTATGCCATAGGCGGCGGCCATGTACTGCATTTAATCTGTGATTTAACCATTGCGGCCGATAATGCCCGTTTTGGTCAGACCGGGCCAAAGGTAGGCAGTTTTGATGCCGGTCTGGGTGCCGGTATTATGGCCCGCACCATTGGTCTCAAAAAAGCCAAGGAGATCTGGTTTCTGTGTCGTCAATATGATGCTCAGCAAGCACTGGATATGGGACTGGTCAATACCGTAGTGCCTCTTAAAGAACTGGAACAGGAAACCATTAGCTGGTGCCGCGAAATGCTGCAGCATTCTCCTACTGCCCTGCGAGTACTTAAATCCGCATTTAACGCCGATACAGACGGTCTGGCCGGCATCCAGGAACTGGCAGGCAATACCACGGCGCTGTTTTACATGACTGAAGAAGGTCAGGAAGGACGTAATGCCTTTGTGGAAAAACGCCCGCCTGATTTCAGTCGTTTTAAACGCCGTCCCTGATCCATACCATGCCCGGTAAACTGACCATATGGTGGCTGGCCATACGACCCAAAACCCTGTCCATATCGGTAACACCGGTATTACTGGGTTCAGCCCTGGCCTGGCATGATCAACAATATTTTTCCATAAGCATTTTTTTACTGACCCTGCTGTCTGCTTTATGTATTCAGATTGGCACCAACCTTTATAATGATGCCGCCGATTTTGAAAAAGGCGCAGATACCCATCAGCGGCTTGGCCCCAGGCGTGCTGCACAGCAAGGCTGGCTAAGTGCCGGCCAGATTAAGTCCGGTGCACTGCTGAGTTTTATAATAGCCTTTACCAGCGGCATCTACCTCGCCTGGATTGGCGGCTGGCCGATTATTCTACTGGGTTTAATTTCCATACTCTGTGGTTATGCCTATACAGCCGGTCCAAAGCCCATCGCCTATTCACCTTTTGGCGAATTTTTTGTACTGATTTTTTTTGGCCTGGCCGGAGTCGGCGGCAGCTATTATTTACAGACCCTGAATATTAACCTGACTGTCATTTTAATGGGCAGTACCATCGGCAGTATCGCTGCCGCTATTTTACTGATTAATAATTACCGTGATCTGGAAGGTGATGAACGGGTCAATAAACTGACCCTGGTACATTACATTGGCAGACCAGCCGCCAGAGTACTTTATGCCGCTATGCTGATTTACCCTTACCTGTTACTGCTGGCTTTAATCAACCGTTATTCCTTACTAATATTACTGCCTTTTTTAAGCCTGCCTCTGGTTTACAGAATAATACGTCAGTTTTACAGTATGGAAATTTCTCCACAGTTAAACCAGATACTGGCACAGACAGCACAATTACAGCTTATCTATACCTTATTATTACTGCCTGCCTTTATCTTTAATGCCTAATGTTCATTCAATCTTTACAATCCTTACTGGACCGCTGCAAAACGGATTTTAAACTGGAACACTATCAGTTACAGCCCTATAAAATAAAGCTGACACAGCCATGGAATACGGCCTCAGACAGTATTTATTATCGCCAGGGTTTTATACTAAAGCTAATGACGGCACAGGGGTTTATGGCCTATGGAGATTGCGCCCCTCTGGCTACCATGGGAACTGAAACCATAGCCGAAGCTCAGCTACAACTAACAAAAACGCTTGATACAGTTAAAGACATACCAATAGACGAAAGCTGGCTGGATAAACTGGCACACTACCCTGCCAGCCGCTTTGCACTGGAAACAGCCATATTATCTCTGGTCAGCCTACACAGAAAACAAAACCTGGCACAATTACTAAACCCTGATGCCAGTAAAAACATTCTGGTTAATGCCATGCTGGGGGGTATAAACAAACAGAACTCAAAAAATATAACTCATATTGAAGAACAGGGCTTTCAATGCCTTAAATTTAAACTGGGTATACAGCCGCTTGAACAGGAAGCCCGGCAATTAAAAACCTTATTTAGCTGGCTTAAACCAGATACCAGAATCCGTCTTGACTGCAATAAAAGCTGGACGCTTGTACAGAGCCAGTGGTTTCTGGATTTTATTAATAGTGAATTAAAAACTTATATTCAACGAATTGACAGTATAGAAGAACCTCTAAGAGAATTTAATATCCAGAACTACCGCTTATTACAGAAACAGACATCAATAAGCCTGGCTCTGGATGAATCACTTAAGAGATTCAGTGATTTAAAACTATTACCCGTACAACGTATTGTCTTGAAGCCCACTCTGATCGGTGGCATTATAAAAAGTTGGCAGCTGGCACAGATTGCACAGTCGCGTGGAATAGAAGTGGTTATTACCTCTGCCATTGAAACAGCTTACGGACTCTGGCCAATCAGCTATTTGGCTGCCGCAGTTAATAATGGACTGCATCATGGGCTGTCTACAGCACACTGGCTGGAAGATACTTTAATTAAAGCACCGGAAATAAAACATGGCCGCATTACTTTATAAAACTAAACTGTGTACCCGCATACATGATATTGATGCGGCCGGCGTAGTATTTTATGCCCGTTATTTTTATTTTGCACATAATACTTATGAAGACTGGCTGAACAGCCGGCAGTATACTATTTCCAGAATACTGGATTCAGGCTGTATTCTGCCGATTGTTCATACTGAAGCGGATTATAAAGCGCCCATTGGTTTAAATGAAAACATTGAAATTAAACTGTTCTTAACTGAAAAAAGAAAACACTCTTTTACACTGGAATATCAGTTTTATAATACTCAGGATGAATTAAAAGCAGTGTTACAGACTGTACATGTTTACCTGGATGCAAATAGCCAAAATAAAATTGCTTTACCTGCTGAACTATTTGAGTAAAACGGTTTTTAACGTTCTTCAACTATCTCTCCCAGGTCTTTTGGCTTTCTAAAGAACAGTCCATAGTAAGCCACAATCCGATACAGCAGTAATAATGCAATCATTATAGTATAAGGCAGCGGAGTATAAACACCCACTTTAACCAGCATCCAGAAGTGAACCAGCACCATTATACTGACCAGGTACACTGAACGATGCAGGGTTTTCCAGCGCCGCCCCATCCAGCGTATAACCCGATTAAAAGAAGTCAGAGCCAATAGTAAGGTAATTAGGTAGGCCATAAAACCAAATAAAATATACTGCTTTTCCTGTAAGTCTTCCTGCAGAAATTCCCAGTCCCACATAAGGTCAAACTGCAGAAATATCCATAAATGTACACTGGCATAAAAAAAGCAGTATAAGCCAGTCATTCTTCTTAGCATAATTAACCAGTTCCAGTCCGATACCCGCTTACCATAAGCCGCATTAATTCGTTGACTGAACCAGGAGGTTAAGCGTCGCAAAGGCGTCATGGTTAAGGTAATGATCAGGAAAATCAGTGACCAACGGCCTGTTGAACGGGTCATAGTTTCCAATGGATTAATTCCCAGTTGCTCAACAGAATACAGATAATAAAGATGCACAGCCGGTACCGCTGAAAGTACAAAAAGCAGCCACCAGATGATACGATAGTTTTTTTTCAGCCAGAATGAAACAGAAGTAACCGGCGGCTGATACTCAGAAGTTTTTTTCAAGATCCATCCCCTGATAGAGATGTGCTACCTGCTCTGCATAGCCGTTATACATTTGAGTACGACGTTTGCTCAGTTCACCAATACGGGTTTCTCTGCGCTGGGTCCAGCGCGGATGTCGGACTTCAGGATTAACATTGGCGTAAAAGCCATATTCTGAAGGTACTGCTTTTTGCCAGCTGGACACCGGCCTGTGTTCAGACAAACGGATATGGGTAATGGCTTTAATGCTTTTAAAAGCGTATTTCCAGGGTACGACCAGACGCAGGGGAGCACCGTTCTGTTTTGGCAGTTCCTTACCATAAAGCCCGGTGGCAATCATGGTCAGCGGGTGCATGGCTTCATCCATGCGTAATGATTCTCTAAAGGGCCAGTCCAGGGACTTAATGCGTTGTCCGATCATTTCTTCCGGGCGCAGCAGGCTGATAAACTCTACATATTTTGCCCTGGAAGTCGGTTGCACCCGCTTAAGTAAATGGCAGAGTGAAAAACCATTCCAGGGGATAACCATAGACCAGCCTTCCACGCAACGTAAACGATAAATCCGTTCTTCCTGCGGTATTAAGGACAGTATATCTTCAATCCCTAAAGTCAGAGTTCTTTCTACTTCTCCGTCAATGGTTATAGTCCAGGGCTTAATGGTCAGCTCCTGTGCCAGGTGAACAATGGCTTCCTTACTGGTGGAAAACTCATAATAATTATTATACCGGGTGATCTGACTCCAGCTATTAGGCTTATCACCGGTGATATTCCTGAATTTTCCAGAACTGTCTGCGTCACAACTTTGGGAAGCTCTAACGGCAGAAGGCAGAATAAGAGATGAGGCCGCAATAGAACTTAAAGAGAGCGCCCCCATCATGTTGGCACTCTGCTTTATAAAACTGCGGCGTTGCTGATAAAGTTTTTGATCCGTTACTTCATGTTCTGAAGGTTCATTAAAAAACTTTTTAAAGGACATATTTAAACAATAATTTTAAGCACTTTATTAAGTACTGTTTTAAACATAATAATAAAACAGGATATATGAGTTAAAACTTGCGTAAAGTTTTAATGTACATAATAACTGAGTCAATTTCGACCTCGGTCAGAGAACCACCCCAGGGAGGCATTCTTGGTGAACGGGACATTTTTTCACCACCTTTGGTAATAATTTCTTTCAGATAACTGTCCGGTGCCCTGCTTAAGGTCAGGTTAAAAGGCGGTGGATTTTTAATGATCCGTGCCATTTTACCATCACCCTGGCCATATTTACCATGACACAGGGCACAGCGCCCCTGGAACACCGAACGTCCAAGTTTAGCCGATGCTGTTAAATTTTTAGCCTGTTCCTGTAGGAGTTTCATGCCGCCTTCCAGATCCTTTCTCAGGAAAACCACAAATTTAACCACAGAATCAAGCTGACACATGGTCAGTTCATCGCCCCAGGGCGGCATTTCCGAACCAATATCCTTATAACCGCTGCCGTAGATTACTATATCTCTTGTAGATGTTTCATCTTTAGCCAGACGGGGTTCCATTAAATTAGTATTAGGATAGTCTTTTAAAGACAGGGGCAGTATTCCCTCTCCCATACCATCACTGCCGTGACATAAACTGCAGCGCTCCTGAAAAACCAGAGCACCGTATTCCAGGCAGCTTTTTGCTTCCTTACCGCAGGATTCTGCCGAACCGGCATGGGCCAGAGACAATAAGGTAATTTGCAAAAAGGTTATAAGAAGAATATTGATCCGCGTCATTAAATTATTCCTTAACTTCAATCGTCATGTGCATATTAGGATGTATGGCACATTCCACTTCTACTGTTCCAGGCTTATCAAAGGTAACGCTTTTAAATTCACCCTTGGGATAGGAACCCAGATCAAATGACTGGACTTCCGATAAACTGAATACATTGTGGAAGAAGGGATCTTCATTAATAAACTTGACACTATCGCCTTTTTTAATGGTCATTTTCTGTTGTGTAAACTGTTTGTTTTTCTGACCTACTTCAAACTCTTCAGCATAGGCTGACTGAGCAATAAAAAACAACAGTATTGACAAGATGATATATTTCACTTTCTATCTCCAGGTTTTAAAAATCAGTGTCCCCCGAAAACGGGGAGCAGTTATAGGTTATTTATCTTGGTAATTCAGGTAATTCAACTTTTATAAAGGGCGAAGTCAGGGCCTCCATAAAGGCAACCAGCTCTTCTTTTTCCTGCTGAGTCAGATCCAGCTTGCGTGGCATATTAGGTGACAGTCGGGTTTTGACCACCCCACCCTGGTCGTAGTGATTGACCACATCCATCAGGGTTTTGGCTGAACCATCATGGAAGTAAGGAGCTGTACGGGAAATATCACGCAGGGTCGGGGTTTTAAATGCCCCTTTTAACAGACCTATGGGCTTTTGCATATAACGTCCAAGATCCGGAGTTTTATCACCAAAAGATGCCAGTCCCAGGTTGTGAAAGCCGTTATCCGT
Organism: Gammaproteobacteria bacterium; assembly: GCA_027009375.1. Classification (GTDB taxonomy): domain Bacteria; phylum Pseudomonadota; class Gammaproteobacteria; order GRL18; family GRL18; genus JANELJ01. Next base: position 493 of record JALVDE010000521.1, on the reverse strand, counting down.
AAAATTAGGTGCCATATGACAATTATTACATTTAGCCTTGCCGACAAAGAGTTTAAAACCGTTAACCTGTTTCGGCGTCATAGCTGAAGCATCGCCTTTTACCCATTTGTCAAAGGCTGAGTTATTGGAAATAACCGTTCTTTCATAACTGGCTAAAGCACGGGCTACGGTACTGGCACCAATTTCTTCACCAGGATAGGCCTGCTCAAATAACTGGCTGTACTCATTATTGGACTGCAGCCACTTAAACAGTTTTTTGGTATCCATATTCATTTCAACCGTGGCTTCCATAGGACCCATGGCCTGATCTTCCAGAGATTTTTTACGTCCATCCCACATCTGAATAGAATTAAAAGCGGTATTGATAATGGTAGGAGAAGCCCTGCCCAGCACCTGACTCTTAACACCCTTTGCAGTGGGCAGGCCGTCAGACCAGCCCAGCATCGGGTTATGACAGGTGGCACAGGACATATTACCCTCACCGGACAGACGG
>JALVDE010000520.1 GCA_027009375.1 Gammaproteobacteria bacterium | reverse complement strand
GAGAATCAATGGGACTGAGTCTGGGCATAAAGCCGCCCAGACTTTTTATCAGTTCTGATGCCTGCTTACTTTGTGCTTTATAGCCGGTTACCGGGATAAGTCTGGCCATACGGAATATGGCCCTGCGGCTGTTTTCAGGACGGGAGATGGTGATCAGCTGGCAGAAAACCAGAATTTTTCCGTCATTATCCATCAGGTTAAACTGTTCTGTTCTTAACAGGCCTTCATAAACCGGGTACATAGCCCGTAAATCCAGCAGTTTTTTAAGAATATCCCGCTCAGGGGATTCATCTAACTGCCACCAGAACCGGGTTCTGGCATTAATATCTTCAATGGTATGGGCCTCATCGGGATCCAGAATATCCTCTTCATCAAACCATAAACTGATCCGCTGGTTATTATGCCGTACAGCCAGGATCCGGTGCTCGTACAAAGCCCATTCAAAACTGTCCAGAATGGCCATCTTTTCAAAGGTATTTTCAACCTGTTTAACAACAAACTCCTGTCCCAGGGTATCCAGAAAGCTTTTTTTGGTCATATTATCCGGCAGCAGATAATGGCTTTGTCGAATTTTGGAAAGTTTCATAATCAGGCTCTGATAATTGTTTTTATAAATGATATTACTTTTATGTTTCACTATAGCCAAATTAGGGCAATAAATAAAGAAATCAGTCAATTAGCAATGCTTATTCATGTGTTTGGAGGATAAAATCAGTTATCATTGAATCCAGAGATAAAGAAGTTGTCAGCTGGAAATTTTAAGTGCAGATAAAGACAGAAAAATTAAATACAGGCCAGATCGATGTCTGGATCTGCCGGGCAGCACAGTGGACCGGCAAGAGAGATGTGTTTTTCTCAGAATTATCCCCTGAAGAACAGAAACGAGCATTGCGTTTCAAATTTTCAGAACATAAAGACCGTTTTGTTATTTTTCATGGCTTTATGCGCAGGGTACTGGGCAGCTATCTTGCTTTCGAGGCTTCCAGTCTGGTTTTTAAAACGGCTGAAAAAGGCAAACCTTATCTTGTCTCCCCTGATAATGAAATCTGTCCTTTAAATTTTAATCTCAGCCATACAGAAGATATTGCATTGCTTGCGGTTAGTTCCGGGCAGGAAGTGGGCATTGATATTGAAAACAGGCAGCGTACCAGTGACTGGCAGGGCATAGCCCGGCGTTTTTGTACTCCTGAAGAACAGAACGCTCTGTTTTTAATAGAGGGCATGGCCGAGCAGAGAGAGGCATTTTATGACTTATGGACTCGCAAAGAAGCCTATATGAAAGTTCTGGGCAGCGGTCTGGCCCTGTCACCCACTCAGTTCAATCTGACAGTCGCACCACAGCCACCGGCTCTGCTTACTCATTATAGTGAGCATTTCAGACCGCAAAAAGAGGTGGTTTTTGAAACCATAAAACTGCCGAAAAATCTGTCAGACTATTGTGCGACCCTGGCAGTGCAGGGCATTTTTACAAAATATAAACTGATGGATCCAGGCAGTTTATAATGGAGATTCATAAAAAACATAGGGTGTTGCATAACCGCTAATCTCAAAA
>JALVDE010000519.1 GCA_027009375.1 Gammaproteobacteria bacterium | reverse complement strand
AGTTTATGAAGGTTCATAGGCAGCCTGCTCAGGATGAATCTGAAGCAAAGTGACTCCGGCAGTATTCATTGCTTAGAGGATCAGCAGTATTCCAGATAAATATTTCCCAGGGTATTGTATCTCCTTTACGCATAATCGTCGCATAACCGTTTTCTTCCAGCATCTGCAACAGAGGTAATGGCTGCTTTCGATGCAGCATATGAATATATTCTCCAGGCTCAAGTACCTTAAGCTGCTTTAAAACCTCTTCAAAGGGCTGAGGTGCTTCTAAATCGCTGACATCAACAACTATTTCCCTGACCATTTATTTTCCTGATCATTATCTGATATTCCCTGCCGACATAAGGAACTTACTGATTCATGCGCTCAATAATTTCATCGGTATTTGTTAAAGACTGATCGGTCATGGGATAAAGGATCTGCTCCTCTTTCATATTATGCTGCTGCATGGTCACCATCAGACTTTCGCTTAAACCCAGAAACTGCTCCATATCACGGGCGGTACCGGCCTTATTGATTTCATTCACCAGGGAGCGCATCTGCTCATGTTCCATGCGCATCATCTGAGTCGGTCCTCCGGTCATACCGGTTGCCTGTTCAAATTCAGGAAAAAGAATCTGTTCTTCCCGGGTAAAATGCTTTTCCAGTTCATCAGCAAAAGCCTGCCAACGGGGCAAACCACCTTCCCAGTCACCTTCAGAAACAGCCTGTTCTGCCTGCGCAAACAGTTCATCACATTCCTTGTGGTGTGCAGCCATAAATGAGTTAATTGTAGAAGACACGTTTGAGCCCCTTAATATGTAGTTAACAGGGGGAATTATATTTTAATTGTCTGGAAGCGCCTTAACTCATATCAAGGATTTTGTTCTGATTGGCGAGAATTTGATGAGAATTACCACGAAAAATAACCCGTTCCTGTTTCTTTTCCAGCTGATATTCATACATGGGATCATAGTACGAGGTTAATAAAGCCTCTATCCAGAGTTTGTGCTGGGCAACTGAACCACTGGATAGCTGCTCATTCAGTGCTGCTGACATCAGTTTGCTGATGGACTGATAGCGTTCTCCACCAAGGCGTTTTTTAACCCGTTCCAGGCTATTGAGCAGATAATCAGAAAACATTTTAAAAGCCGGCTTCGAAGTTTCCTGCGTATCATCCTCTGCTGGGCTATCGGTAAGATAGCGCTCATAATAGGCATAGAGATCGATCACATAATCTTTTAGGATAACATTAATGCGATAGTCCAGATCTTCCTCAAGCATAACCAGCGGAGCTTGCGCCATTTTGTCCCGTAAAGACTGAGGCAGACATAAACTGCCTATCATCCGGCCTTCATCCTCCAGCCAGAATCTATGTGCCCCGCCGGCCCGCAGACGCATCAGTAAAATAGCCAGATTATTTTCAAAGTTGATCTGGCTAGGCTGACCGTCGGGGAAACGACCAAAACTCGATCCGCGGTGATTGGCCAGACCTTCCAGATCAATACTGTGACTCAGTTCTTTTAATAACCAGGTTTTACCAGTACCGGTTTTGCCTCCCAGAATAACAAAATC
>JALVDE010000518.1 GCA_027009375.1 Gammaproteobacteria bacterium | reverse complement strand
TGTTATTCAGCAGGAACTGTCCCATAACCGTTCTGTTTTAAAACGCCTTAATAGCCGTCTGACAAAATTAGTTTCTGTTAGTCCTTCTGACGGGCTATGGCTGGTACTGAATGCTGAACAGTTAGATGGTCGATTTATACAGCGCGGGGAATTGCTCGGCTATGTGCTCAAACCCGGTGATCTATCGGTACTTGCAGTAGCAGACCAGACTGCTATTAATGCAATACGCGGCAGGGTTACAGCAATAGACATTATGCCTGTAAGTAATCTGGATCTTAGCTGGCCTGCCAGCTTAAAACGTCTTGTGCCTGAAGCAAGTAAACTTGTGCCGCACCCGGCATTGAGCCGTAACGGAGGGGGTACGATAGAAATTGATCCCGGGTTAAGTAAGAACAAAAATGATCAATCAGTATCGGGTACAGAAATGCAGGCTTTTGAAAATCTTTTTCAACTTGAATTTCAGTCAAAGCGGCCCTTACCCCTGCGATTTGGGGAACGGGTATATATTCGTCTGAGTCATCCCGATGAGCCCCTGTTTTTCCGATGGTGGAGGAATCTGCGGCGGGTATTTCTGTCTGAACTGGATATGTGATTGCCGGAATCTTTATGAGTCATTTACTGGATTTATCATTATGTCCGCCGCCGGGTCACAGGCAGGCTTATGAACGTCAGGCCCCAAAACATGAAGGCCTGGATAAGTGGGTGCATCGATTTAATGGTGCTGTTCTGCGTACAGTCCAGAAAGTTATCAATCCAGCTAATATATCAGTTGAGCCGATATTAAAAAGCAGGGCACAATTACTGAAAACCGGTGCTCTGGAGATGCACCTGCAAACTATTCGCTACAGGCTGCGCAATGAAGGTCTGACCAGGAGTGCGGTTGTACAGGCTCTGGCTTTAGTAGATATAGCCTGTGCACAGAGTCTGCAGAAAGAGGCATATCATACGCAGTTCAAAGGTGCCTGGGCGCTGCTTTCCGGAAGGGTGGCTGAAATGGCTACCGGGGAAGGTAAATCCCTGACGGCAGCTCTGGCTGTATCGGTGGCAGCCATGGCCGGATTGAAAGTGCATGTCGTAACGGTTAATGATTATCTGGCACAACGTGATGCCGAATATTTTAAACCTTTATATGATTTATTAGGGCTGAGTGTAGCAGGTCTTGAGCATGAATTTGATCTGCAGCAGCGTAGTACCGCGTATCATAGTGATATTTTATATTGCAGTAATAAAGAACTGGCTTTTGATTACCTGAAACAGAAGATTAAAATGGGGAGCGACTCATTGACAGCAAAACGTCTGAGCAGCGGTGGTACTGAACGCGGTTTAATGCCGGGGCTGTATTTTGCTATTGTTGATGAGGCTGACAGTGTTATGGTGGATGAAGCACGGACACCTTTGATTATTTCTGCACCTGAAAACAATACAGAAAACCAGGCTATGCTTCAGCAGGCTTTACAACTGGCCCGTGACCTGGAAAGGGATACGGATTTTACTATCAAAGAACGCAGTGTTCGTCTTACTGATACCGGCGAGCAGCATCTTGAACGATTATCTGATACCCGATCCTGGCCCTGGTGTCTGGCGGCATTACGGGCAGAAATGGTTGAAAAAGCATTGACTGCCTTACATGTTTATCATTGTGGACAGGAATATATTGTTCAAAATGAAACGATACAGATTGTTGATGAATATACCGGCCGGGTACTTGAGGGAAGGAGCTGGGAGCAGGGATTGCATCAGCTTATAGAGTTAAAAGAAGGTCTGGAATGTAGTCACCAGAATAAAACCATTGCACGGATATCGTATCAGCAGTTATTCAGGAAATATCATTTTTTATCGGGCATGACCGGCACAGGGGCAGAAGTACGGGATGAGTTCTGGCGTATTTATGATTTACCGACATCCGTAATTCCAACCCGTAAAAAAGTATTAAGGCAGTTTTGCGGCTATCGTATTCTTGCGGCTGCAACTGAAAAGTGGGAATACCTGGCTTCACAGGTTGAAAGAAAAAGCCGTCTGGGGCAGCCGGTACTTATCGGAGTACGTTCTGTTAAGGCATCGGAACAGGTGGAACGAGTTCTTAACCAGCGTGGCTTAAAGGCTGAAGTATTAAATGCTGTTCAGGCTGAACGGGAAGCTGAAATTATTGAGCAGGCAGGTAAAAGTGGGGTTATTACCATTGCCACCAATATGGCTGGTCGAGGTACGGATATTGCACTGGATAGTCAGGCAAAAGAGGCTGGCGGCCTGCATGTGATAATAACAGAGCTGCATGATGCGTCTCGAATTGATCGTCAGCTTTACGGACGTTGTGCCCGTCAGGGTGATCCGGGTAGTTATGAAATGATATTGTCACTGGAAGACGATTTACCACAAAGCCGGTTTAAACCCTGGCAGATGAAACTTGCGATGAAAACCATTACACTACCTTTTGTCGGACAGTTCCTGCTGATGAAACAATTCAGACAGTCCCAGAAACGTATTGAAAAAATCAATCGTCAACAGCGTTTTCAGTTGTTTGAGCAGGGACTACAGAGAGACCAGTTACTGGCATTTAGCGGTAAAAGTGATTAATTTTAAAAAGAATTAGTATGACACAAAAATTATTGACAGCTTTATTTCTGAGCATATTGGCACTGGCACTGGCTGCGGTGGCTCAGGCATCGGAACCAATGAATATGGACAAACTTGAATGCATGATTGAACCGATACAGCAGGTTGAAATCAGCAGCAGTGTGCCTGGAGTACTGGCAAAATCTAATGTAGAACGGGGTGATAAGGTTAAAAAGGGACAGGTTTTGGCTGAGCTGGATTCTGGAGTAGAGAATGCGCGAGTCAGTGTAGCCAAAGCCAAAGCCGAATTTAACAAACGTAAGCTGGCCCGTAACGATGATATGTATAAAAAAGAGCTGATTTCTCTACAGGAAAGGGACGAAGTGGAAACTGAATGGCGGGTATCCTTAATGGAGCTTAAAGAAGCGCGGGAACTTTATCAACAGCGTAAAATCCGTACTCCTTTTTCCGGCGTTATTGTCAGTAAAAATAAAGATGCAGGTGAATTTACCGGCGATGAACCGGTTTTTACCCTGGCCAATATTGACCAGCTGTATGTGGAACTGGTGGTGCCGGTTGAATATTACGGCCGTTTTAAAACAGGGGACAGTGTGTTATTACAGCCGCAGGCACCCATTTCCGGTCAGTACCGGGGACAGGTAAAAGTTGTTGATCCGCTCATTGATGCAGGCAGCGGTACTTTCGGGGTTCGCATCCTGCTTGACAATCCGGGCAAGAAGATCCCGGCAGGGATCCGTTGTCAGGTATTGAGTATCACTTCTGAATAATTCAGACAGTCAGGTAAACAGGGAGATCATTATATGGAATTTGTTAGCTTAAAAAGGGGAGCCCGGGGGGAGGCCGTTGCAGAACTTCAGTCCCTTTTAAATAAAGTCGGTGCCATGCTGGTGGTTGATGGTGATTTTGGACGAGGTACTTTACGAGCGGTCAGATACGCTCAGGATATGGCAGATATACCAGTAACTGGTATTGCCGAACCGGTTTTATGGGAGTGGCTGGATATTCAGCCGGAGCCTTTTGATCTGCTGGATACTGAAGGTGTGGCTTTTATAGCTAAAGAAGAGACCGGTGGTCTTGGCTATTATGAAATGATCACCCGATGGCCGCATTTCCCTGGACATGCCAGTGGTATTACCATTGGCGTTGGTTATGATCTCCGTTTTAATACTGAAGATGACTTCAGACAAAGCTGGGGTAATTATCTTCCTGAAGAGTTTGTACAGGAACTGGTTAAGGATATCGGTAAAAAAGGCACTCGAAACCGTGCCAGGGAGCTAAAGCAGATGGGTATTCAGGTGCCTTTTAAATGGGCGTGGCCGGTATTAACCCGGCAAACCTTACCCAGATATTATGAAACTACCCGTTCCGTCTATACTACTCTGGATCAGCTTCCGGGCTTATGCCGATGTGCTCTTGTCAGCCTGGTTTTTAATCGCGGAGCCCGCCTGTCCGGTTCCAGCCGAAGAGAAATGCGGGCCATACAGAAACTGCTGCAGTCTGCCGATGGCTTACCCAAAGAACAGGCTAAACCCATTCTGGATGAAGTAGAAGAGCAGTTTCTGTCCATGAAACGTCTCTGGACAGCCAGCTCTGGTCTTATTAAAAGAAGGCAGTCTGAAGCTAATCTCTGGCGTAAAGGGCTGGCATCCTGGTAGGGAACTTATTATCCCAGGGAGTCCATGATCCGGAGATAACTTTCATAGCGCTGCCTGGCAATTTTACCTTCTTCAAGTGCCTGCAGGATACTGCATCCCGGTTCATTAATATGTTTACAGTCTCTAAAACGGCAGGACTGGGCGTATTCTTCCAGTTCTCTGAAGCCGTGAATAACTTCATTTTTATCAATATCCCATAAACCAAATTCACGAACACCGGGAGAGTCAATAACAATGGCATTCTGAACCTGGGTATTGTCCAGATGGTATAGTCTGGAGACACTGGTGGTGTGGGTGCCTTTGTTGGTCGCATCTGAGACTTCGCCTTCTTTAATGCGGGCCTCGGGGAGCAGGGCATTAATTAATGATGATTTACCGACACCTGACTGACCCACAAATACGGAGGATTTATTGCTTAACTGCTGGTATAAACTGTCCAGTCCATTCCGGGCTTTGGCGCTGGTATAAATAATCGGGTAGCCAATATCATGATAAATCTGTATTCGCCGACTTAACTGTTCCTGTTCATCATCCGTTAAAATGTCAATTTTATTGAGTACCAGCACGGCATTAATATCTGATAGTTCTGCGGCAACCAGGTAGCGGTCAATAAGACCTTCATTAAGTTCGGGGATGGGGGAGGTAACAATCAAAATTTGATCAATATTGGCCGCCACCGGCTTCATCTGGCCGGTAAAATCAGGGCGCGCCAGGACATTTTTACGTGGTTCCAGAGCGGTAACCACACCCTGGATCTGTTCACCTGGGGGCAGGTCTTTTATTCTCTGCCAGACCACATTATCCCCACAGACTATTGATTCAATATTTTGCCGCAGGGCACAGCGGATAATTTCACCGGAGGTTTTATGCTTAACATCCTGTTTTTCAACATCAAGGGTGGCACCAAAATGGCTAATTACCAGGCCGTGATAGTGAGTATCATCAAGATGGTCAAGGGAATCGGATAATTTGCTGAGCTTTTTTCTGGCTCTGTCCAAACGTTCCTGCTGGATTTTCTGTATCCGCCATTGCTGACGACGGTTCAGTTTACGTTTGGCCATAGACTTGATTATTTAACTGTTGTTATTTTATTTTATAGAAATTTTTATTCAGGTATTCCACTACATCTTCAATCTGGTCTTCCGGCCAGGGTACGCCGACGGTGGTTTTACAGCGGGTGACCTGCTTTCTGAGGCCTTCTATGGTATTGACTCTGCGATCTTCCCGGGTATATATGACATTGGGGTTGCCTCCCATTAAAGAAGCATGGCAGGACAGGCAGTTGGCATCATGGAGATCCTTGCCGTGGGCAGGATTAGCGGCCTGAGAAGTTTGTGTCAGTGCCAGCAGTATGGAGGAGGTAAGTAATATTTTTGTTGTTTTTTTTAAAGTAGCTTTCATTGTTCTTCCTTTGAGCAATATTTTTATATTAATGTCGGTTAAGTGTTAAGTTTGAACGGCCTGGTTTAAATGGGCAATTCTTACCGGTGCGGGCGGATGGGAATCATACCAGGCAGAATGCACGGGATCCGGTGTCAGGGTATTAGCATTATCTTTGTAAAGCTTAACCAGAGCCTCAGTCAGTTTGGCGGCATTGGCCTGCTGGGCGGCAAAATCATCGGCTTCAAACTCGTGTTTACGACTTATCATAGCGCTAACCGGCGCAAGAAAAAAGGTAAAAACAGGGGAACTTAAGCTAAACAGCACCAGAGCTGCATAAATAGACGGGGTACTCATGCCCAGGTCGTTATAAAACCAGGTTTGCTGCATAATCCAGCCCAGCACGGCAAAACCTGTTAAGGTCATAATGGTCATGGTGATCAGACGCTTTAGAATATGTTTGCGTTTAAAATGCCCCAGTTCATGAGCCAGTACTGCTTCCACTTCTTCTTCATCCAGAGAGTTAAGCAGATTATCAAAAAATACAATCTGTTTATTATTGCCCAGGCCGGTAAAATAAGCGTTGCCGTGACTGGAACGGCGTGAGCCGTCCATTACCTTGATGCCCTTGCTGATAAAGCCGCAGCGGGTCATCAGACGTTCTATGCGCTGTTTAAGCGACTCATCATCCAGTTCGGTAAATTTATTGAATATCGGGGCGATAAAAGCGGGGTAGGCCCACATCATCAGAAAGCCAAAGCCCATCCAGACTGCCCAGGCATACAGCCACCAGTAAGACCCGGCAGAATCCATTAACCACAGAATAACCATAATTAAAGGCACCCCAATCAGCAGGCCTAAAATAGTTTGTTTAAGCATATCGCTGAGCCAGGTTTTAAACGTTGTACGGTTAAAACCGAATTTTTCTTCCAGGACAAAGGTACTGTACAGGCTTAAGGGTAAATCCAGAATAGAAGAAATAAATGTAATCAGAAGT
>JALVDE010000517.1 GCA_027009375.1 Gammaproteobacteria bacterium | reverse complement strand
GTTTTAGCAATTCCTATGCCCAGTAATATGCCTGAAGCAGCTAACCAGCCGATTTCAGTAAGGCCAATGGATTGCAGAGAACCAGAAATATCACCGGTTAATCCATAATATAATGGTACCAGCAGGAACACTAACAGGAAGCCGGTCAGAATAATATGTATGGGATTTTTCCAGGCTGAATAATTACAGTCATAACCAGGGCAGGGGTTATCATGACTGCCTGCGTGTTGTACTGCAGTGGCACGGGTTTCCTGGTGACGTAAATAGCCTCCCATACCCATTGAAGTAATAATCTTAAATGCCAGGAATGCGAACGGGATGCCGGTAAATAACACTACCCAGGATGCAATACTCATGGAGGGAATACCTCCCAGAAAATGATGAGTGGTACATCCTCCCGCCAGACGGGTACCAAAGGAAAAAATAAAACCACCTGCAAAGGCTAACAGCAGCATACGGCCATCGTATTTAACCCAGGCCCGGGATTCTTTTTCTCCAACGGCAACCATGCGGGCACCAAGTACAGCAAACAGAATAAACCAGTACACCCCGGGTTCATAAACACGCCCAACCCAGTCAATATTAAAAAATTCTTTTTCTATAACGGCAAACATCTGGGCAAAGCCCGTGGTCACCACAATAAACATATCATAATGATAATAAAAAACGATTTCTGCCAGGCCAACAAAAAGGCCACCGAGCCAGAAGGGCCATTGACGGGTAATAAGTGAACGAAACATGAGATACCTCTTAAAAGAAACTGGCCAGCAGTACACTACTGGCCAGGCATTACTTAATATTATTTAGATTGAAAAATTAAATGCCTTCGACTTCATTTTTGCGTTTCGTCCATTCATGCATCGATCCGTCAAATAATTTTACATTCTTATTACCCATTAATTCATGCAGAACAAACCAGTGACCACTGCTTAAATGTCCGGAATCACAATAAGTAATCGTTGGGGAAGAGGGATCAATTCCCTTGGACTCCATCATTTTGCCTAACTGATCCTGAGGTAAAAACTCAGCAGCCTTATCGCCTTTTACCAGAAGTGAGTGTTGAAACAGCTTAGCTTTGGGGATATGACCAGCGGCATAGACATACTTCTTCTTATAGGTACTGCCCAGGTAATAATCTTCGGCACGACCATCTATTATCTGAGTATCACTGTTTATGGCCGCTTTTACTTCATCGGCAGTTGCCCGAATATCATCTCTTGGTTCACCGGCTACCCAGTTACCTTCACTGGGTGTGGATTTATCACGGCTCATTGGCTTGCCGGCACTATTCCATGCTGCGGTACCGCCATTGAGAATAGCGACATTATCATGTCCCCAGTACTTCATTTGCCAGTAGAAACGAGTGATAAAGGTCATATCTTTGGAAGAGGTTCCTTTACTGGTGATTACAACGGCATCACCTTTGTTAATACCCAGTTTACGCATCTGGGCTTCCATTTCAGATTTGGTTGGTACCAGTTTAATTAAATCATAACCATCCACATTACGATTGGCTCTGACTTTTTTCCAGTCCATCAGAACGGCGCCGGGAATATGGCCGGCTACTTTTATACCAGAGCCTTTTTTAGCACCGCAACCCTGCATACCGGCAATTTTTTTGCCTTTACCGGCTTTTTTTGTAAAACTTTTTTTGTCTTTTCGTACGTCAACGATAATGACTTCATTCTTGTGCTTATCCAGCCAGTCCACATCAACCATGGGACCCGGCACCTGTAGAGCAAAACTGTTACTGCTGTAAAATAACAACAATAACAGTCCGGCTTTAAGTATGGATGAATATTTCATTAAAAATCTCCTTTGGTGTAAAACATATATTTTATTGATCTTCTTTTTGTGTGCAGTTAAAACAGAGCAATAGCTATGCCATTATCCTGTCCATAAGGACAGGCGGTTAATTGCGCTCAGTAAGGCATTATTTAAAATAAAATAGACGGGTAAAAAACTCTTGCAAAATGCCACGGTCTGGTATTTTGCAAGGGAAAATATATCGATTTACTGTTTGAGAAGATTTATTTTGAGGATTGTTTTAATTTACGGTGAAGAGTTGATGTATCAATACCCAGACGTCTGGCAGCTTCTGTTTTATTACCACCGGAACGGGTTAGCATATGCTGAATCCAGTAACCTTCAACAATCTGCAGAGGAGCATCGGGACTCCAGGGATAGTTTGAATCCTCCGGACTGATTTTTTTATTAAGCTGTTGTAATTCTATGGGTAGATGGTGTACTTCTATAAGAGTGTTTTCAGTCAGTACCACCGCACGATGGATAACATTTTCGAGCTCCCGGATGTTTCCCGGCCAGTGATGGGACTTTAATATCAGCAGAGCTTCATCTGAAATACCCTGTACCAGACGTCCGGTTTTACGGGCATAACAGGCAATAAACCGTTCTACCAACATGGGAATGTCATCAATACGTTCTCTGAGGGCAGGTAATGGAATGGGAAAGACATTAAGCCGATAAAAGAGATCCTCTCTGAAACTTCCGGCTTTAACCAGTTCTTCAAGATTCTGATTGCTGGCCGCAATAAGCCGAACATTGACTTTAATGGTTTTATTACCGCCTAAACGCTGTAACTGGCCGTACTGGACAAATTCCAGCAACCGGGTCTGAATGGCCATGGATGCACTGTTAATTTCATCCAGAAACAGGGTGCCTCCTTCAGCCAGTTCCAGTAAACCCTGTTTACGCTGACTGGCACCTGTAAATGCACCTCGCTCATAACCAAACAGTTCACTTTCAGCAACACTTTCTGCAACGGCACCGCAATTTATACTTAACCAGGGTTTCTGCTCATTACTGCTGCTGTGTATCCATTGTGCCAGCAGACTTTTACCTGTACCGGTTTCACCGGTCAATAATACCGGTGTTTCAAGATCGGAAACCCGGCTGGCAAGATTGAGTGCATTTTTCATTGCTGAACTACTGGAAACCAGTTGGGTCGTATGTCCATCCGCCATTTGAAAATGCTGAGTTAAAGCTTCTATACGACGTTGTCGGGCCAGTGTTTCTCTGACTTTTATCAATATTCTGCGGATTTCATTATTGTCAAAAGGCTTGCTGATCAGATCAAGTGCACCGGCTCGAAAAGCCCGGATAACAGTGGGCACTGTGGCATAACCGGTGATCATAACTGATGGCAATTCCGGGAAACGGGCATTAGCATCTTCCAGAAAATCAATACCTTCACCATCCGGCAGTCGATGATCCGTAAATAAAACATCCGGGACAGATTGGGATAATAACCGGTTTGCACTGCTGATATCTGCAGCAATAACAGGGTTAAACCCCGTTTTTTTTGCCAGATTGGCTAACAGGGCTGCCATTGTCTGATCATCTTCGACAATTAATAATTCCCAGCTCATAGGGTATTCTCCACGGTATGCTGTAAGCTTATTTCAAAAATAGTTCCCTCTGCACCGGTACTGAGCAGGACAATATCTCCACCCATATTTCTGGCCAGCGTCCGACATAAGTTAAGACCAAGACCGGTTCCTTTTCCTGCCGCCTTGGTGGTATTAAAGGCCTCAAATAATTTATCGAGTACCGATTCAGGCAAACCGGGGCCGTCATCCGATACCTGAATAGTGATATTGCGGGGATTATTTTTTATTGATATCTTAATATGTCGGGCACCAGCCTGAGCAGCATTGCTGAATAAATTAAAAATAATCTGCTCCAGTGAAGCGGGATCAGCGTAAACTATCGTTGTTTCAGCGGCTTCAAGTTTAATTTCCTGTACACCTCTGTCCTGTAACACAGGTCTCATTAAGGACAGCGTCTTATCAATATGGTCATTTAAATCAAAATTACTCAGACGGGTTTCCGGCGGCCTGACGGCTATCAACAGGTTTTTAACCACATCAGAACAAACGGTTGCCTGTTCTTCAATTGTGGCCAGGTAACTGTCCACCTGTTTATTTTCCAGTTCTTCCCGAGCCAGTTGAGTATAACCACGAATATTACCAAGGGGGGTATTAAGCGAGTGCGCCAGCCCTGCAGCCATTTGACCGACAGAGGCCAGTTGCTGTTCTCTGCACAGTCTTATGGCTGCAGAGCGGGCCAGCTGTTCAGCCTTGGTACGTTCATTAATATGGGTCTGTACCTCATCTCTGAGTTCCTGGAAGGTAAGCCCCAGACGCTGCAGTTCTTCCGGCATGTTTTTCAGATCATTGATACCCGCTGCAGAAAGGGGGCTGCTAAGGCGAGCCAGACGTTGAACAGGGCGTATTACACTGCGTTCAAGGACATTGCGTTGAAACCAGAAAGCAGCGATAACCATGAGTGTCAGCGTAATAAAACCAATAATGCCTATACTATAAAGTTTATTTTGCGCGGGTGATATGTCATAAGCCAGTTCAACATAGCCGATAATTGAATGGCCTAACAGCATGGGTTCTCTAATTAACTTAAACGGGCTCTGCTTCGTATCAGGGCGTTGCCCCGTTTGAGCAAGCACCTCATTATCAGTACGATAAATATTAATAAAAACAATATCACTGTCCTGCCCCAATTGTTTGGTATACCGTTCCAGAGTGGCATAATCGTAAACCAGAACGGCGTCAATACTAAATGTGGCCAGCTGGCGGGCCAGTGCCCTTGCCCGCTCATGCTGTGATTGATAGAGTACTTCGCTGGCTCCCCTGTATACAGCAAATCCGACCATAAATCCGAAAAGCAATAGCCCTGCAGCTAAAGTCATACCCAGGCGGTAGGAAAGTGATAAAGGTCGCTTCACCATTGCTCCGGAACCTCAGTTTTGGCTTCAATGGCCTGGACTACTTTACGGGCAGACTGAAACAGGGATAAATCAGGATAAACAAAATAAATGCCGGTTCCAAGGGCAGAACCGGCTTTGGCAAAATCGGCTGTCGGCTTTAATAGTGCTTCTTTGATCCGCCCAGCCACCTGTTTATCAAAATTGGGTCTGGCCACAATCAAATGCGGGGGCAGAGGAGGGGAGGTTTTAATTATTTTAAGTCCGGGTTCTCGGTGAGCGTATTTTTCTGCAACACTCTGGCGCAGACCTCCGGCATCAAAATCACCGTGCAGAACAGCCAGGGCAACCCGCTCATGACTGCCCAGGAAGGCATAATCAAGCAGATCCGTAAACCCTAGTCCGGCTGCAGCTAACAAGGTACGTGGGGCATAATGACTGCTGAAGGAATGAGGTGCTCCAAAAGCAACACTGCGGCCTTTTAACTGCCTCAAAAATTGAACCGGACTACCTGAACTAACCACAATGACACTATGGTAGCCGACCTGACCGTTAATAGCTTCTGCGGCCAGAGGTATCAGTTTTTGAGACTGTCCTTTCAGGTAATGATCCTGGGCACGTAAAAATGGCGTAGGTCCCATATAGGCCAGATCAGCACTGCCGTTACTGATTCGACGGATCTGATCGACATAGGAACTGGCCAGTTCCAGTTTAATAGCACGCCCTGTCTGTTTTTCAAGATAACTGCACAGAGGCTGAAAACGGGTAATAAGCTGGCTGGGCGTATCGTAGGGATGGACCAGAAAAATCAGACTGTTCTCATCGTCAGTGGCTATTTTGTTAACGGCTGACTGAGGCTCCGGGTGTTGTTCACAGGCCGAATTTAATAGTATAAATACCAGCCATAATAGTTTATGGATTGTTTTTAACACAGGTTTGGGTAGCAGCAGGGCATTCATACGAGTAGAGTACATAAATCGATTGAGCACTGCAATCCCTGGCCAGCTTAAGTTTATTGACTGCATGGCTGTCCAGTTCTTCAGCCAGCTGATCAATTAGAAACGGATAAACACGCTCATAATAATCGGCATCAGGCTCTACAATAACTTCTGCCAGAGCAGAGTTTTCAGGCAACAGGGGCAGGCTTATACGTGCTGTCTGCCCCGGTAATAAGCGCGTATCTGAGAGCTCATGCCAGCCATCTTTTATGCTCCAGTACATACGGCGCTGAATAATATGCTCGATCTGTTTTTTACCGTCAGCAGATTGAATACGCAAGCGTATTCTGGGGGTAATATAAGTAGGTAATGCATGACCTGCGCCAATATTAACAACTTCTAAATGAATTGCTTTTTTGGTTCTGCTTATAGTCACTCCAAGTCCTTTTCGGGTCATTGCCCTGTCATGTATCCCTTTAAAGCTATGCGTACCATGCATGTGGCAGTTCTGACACTGTATGCCTTTCTGTGCATAAGGGCTGTCTTTCCATTCCTGGTAGGTGTTTTCAAGCGGTTTTCCATTAACCAGAATACCGTCATCACCAAACTGATGGCAGGGGGCACAAAACTCCGATTTCTGGAAGATTTTTAACTGTTTTACCTGACCATGTGGTGTTAATTCTTTATATTTTGGACCATAACGTACATGCTGTCGGACATGGCAGGCCGAGCAATCAATACCGTTTACAGGAGCGTTATTATTATTTTTTAATACCTGCTGCTGTTCTGTACGTGGAGCATGACAATTAAGACAATCATTTTTAGTGTCATCATCAAAAGCAGGCAGCTGCCCCAATAGCCCCGGACTGACGGCTCTGGCATGAAGCGAGGTGTGCCATTGATGGTAAATAAGCGGATGGCAGGCAGCG
>JALVDE010000516.1 GCA_027009375.1 Gammaproteobacteria bacterium | reverse complement strand
TCGTCAATGCTTTCATGCAGACAGGTGACTTCTTCACGGGTGACAGGAATGCCTTCCAGAATATTTTCTTCCAGAATGGTAACCTGAAAACGCAAACTGGCCAGGGTCTGTGCCAGGGAATCGTGCAGTTCGTGCGCCAGCAGGGTTCTTTCCTTCATAATAGAGTGCTGGCGGGTATCTTTGTCCAGGCGGGATTTTTCAATGGCCATACCCAGGTGCTTACCGATACTGGTGAGCAGTTCAGATAAATCCTCGCTCATATAGACATTGGGCTGATCAATAAACAGGTTATAAATTCCCAGGTGTACCCCCTGGTGCTCCAGTGGAACAGCAATAATCTCAGCATCATTACCGTCAAACAGCATGGTGCCGGAAAGCTTGGTGCAGTTTTTAATGGAAATGCCGCATTCAACTGAACCCTGGGTCAAAGATGTTCCGCATAAACAGCGTTGAATAGGTACAAAACGTTCTTCTTCCACAAACTGTTCATTCAGGCCCATGGAGGCCACCATTTTTAATTGATCGTCATCAGTGCGTAAACGTACAGTCCCGGCCCGGGCATTGGTCAGGCTGATAAGCATTTTCAGAAAACGGGATAACAGATCTTCCAGGTCTTTGGACTGGTTAATGGAAGTGGCCACTTCATAAAGAATATTCAGGGAACGGTTTTTTTCCTCTACCTTATGGGTTTGCTTATCAACTTCCTGCTGAAATTCTGCAGACAGGGTCTGCAGTTTGTCACTCAGGGAATTAATATCATGGGACAGCTTGGAAAATTCGCCCTTGCGGGGTACCGGCAGGCGGGCAGAATAATCCTTTTTCTTCATTCTCATGGCCCAGTTGCGTAAATGAATAAAAGGCGTAACCAGGTCGTGACGAACCAGAAAGGAGATACGGATAATCAGGAACAGTCCGGAAAACAGGAAAATAAGATTAAGAGCAATTAACAGGAAGTGACTGGAGATGATCTGGCTGGCTGCAAGCAAACCCAGCATGGACATGGCCAGCAGTAATATTCCCAGACTGACAATAGGCAGAAACAGCCGGCTGTATTTCAGCTGAATGAGCTGATTTGCCTGTTCCTGTCGGTTTTTAAAACGTTTTTTTATCTGTGTAAGTGGCATGTCTACATATTGTTTAACACAAAAGACGAGTCTAACAGAACAGCAGAGCAATTGTCACTCTGCTGTATTGAGCGGATAAGCTCTGACTAAATAATAAATTTACTGTGCAGGCGGCTTGTAGTTAGGATCATTGGGGTTCTTGAAAATAAACTGTTTGTCGTCACCTTCTACTTCACTGTCCACTTCAACAAAGTCTATTTCCATGCCGTTTAACAGATCCACCATTTCATTATTAACAATAATTTTAACCCCGCGGGATTCAACCAGAGTATCATCTTCCTTCTGGACATCAAAACCCATAAGATACTGGAATCCCTGTATTTTAGAATGGGTGGTAACCGCCACTCTTAAGGGATCATCACTGCCGCTGGCTTTAATCTGTTCCAGAATTTGATTGGCTGCATCTTCTGTCAGTTTTATCATAGTTTCCTCTCACTTGATTGTTTAGTGTTAGTTTGTATTGGTTGTTTGTGGGTTTTGTTTTTGCATTGCTTAATAAATTTAACAAACCGGCTTGCCCAGTGATTCTGTGCTGTATCCTGTAAATGGGCATAACAGGCCAGTAAATTCTTATATACGATGCCGTCATGATGACCGTCAATGCCGCTGCCGCGATGGATTGTATAGGCAAATGTTAAGGGCTGCTGAATATTCACCAGGTGGGAATAGTGAAATTCATGGGCAGAAATAATTTTTTCTGCGTTATTTTCTTTATCTATAGTTTCATTGCCACTCTCAAGGCTTGGCCAGGGCATGGCATCAGTCTCTGCAAAGCGGATTAAACCGCGTCCCTGAGGGGTTTCTTCCATTTTAGCATCAGCAGGAATAACGCCGGCCATGGCATATTGTTTATCATTCCAGATAATATTCTGACATAAATACATCAGACCACCGCATTCAGCATAAGTGGGCAGGCCGTTTTCAATGGCATCCAGTACTGACTGACGAAAGGATTGATTGGTATTAAGTTCCTGCAGCCGTTCTTCAGGGAAGCCGCCGCCGATAAACAGGCCGTCAATATCCTCTGGTAAGCAACTATCGTTCAGGGAATTGACTTCAATCAGTTGTGCTCCGGCCTGTTCCAGAGCTTCCAGATCACCAGGGTAGTAGAATCCAAATGCTGAATCATTAATATAGGCCAGGCGTATGTCAGCGGCTATCGGCTGAGTATTAGGAACCGACCTAATGGCACTTTTTAGATGCTTTTGGGAATGCTGGTGACTGATGTCTATAATTTGTTCAAGATCGGTCTGAGCAGAAATAATAGTACCGATATCATTAATTTTCTGCAGTGCTTCACCATCTTCATTACTGGGCATCAGGCCCAGGTGTCGCTCTACAATTTCCAGACGTCTGTCTCTGTGGATCGCTCCCAGTACCGGAACATCGGTATAATGCTCAATAACCGCCCGCAGCTTGCTTTCATGGCGGGAACCGCCCAGCTGATTAAGAATAACTCCGGCAATATTAATCCCCGGATCAAAAGACTGGTAACCGAGGATCAGCGGGGCGATACCCCGAGTCATGCCCCGGGCATCCAGTACCAGTATAACCGGAGCATCCAGCAGTTTGGCAATGGCGGCATTGCTATTACTACCGTCCAGATCAAGACCGTCGTATAAACCCTTATTGCCTTCAATAATACTGATATCCGAAGCGGTTATTTTTCTGGATACCAGTTGCAGAATCTCGTCTCTGGACATGGTATTAAAATCCAGGGAATAGCAGGGCTGACCGGCAGCACTGCCATGCCAGAGCGGATCAATATAATCAGGACCCTTTTTAAAGGGCTGAACACGCAGACCTTTCTGCTTCATAGCAGCCAGCAACCCAATGGTAATGGTGGTTTTACCAGAGGACTTATGGGCTGCAGAGATAAATAACGGGGTTGAAGAAATCGGCATCTTGGATCTATAAGGGTAAAATTAAATTTTTCAATGGTCTGGGCTACTGGCCGGATAAATAAATACCGGACCAATAAAAAAGGGCCGCATAAGCGACCCTTTTTCTATTCAGTTGCTGTTTCAGGCGAATATTAACGTTTCCAGCCTGAACCTTTTTCTTCGTGAGCCATATCCAGAACCTGAACGGCTTTGTCCATATAGTCATTCTTATAGGTTTCTAAAGGATGACCGGCACCTGGATTGTAGTAATCATCAGGATGCATACCATTTTCATGCTCAAATTTGATAAAGTCTCTTTGCATTTGAAGTAATTCTTGAATCAGTTCTGCTTTAGTGCTCATTTCATATCTCCGAAAAACTGAATTAAACTCAGTTATAAGCTAAATATTTCGACATAATATATCTGAGAAGATTCTAATATACTATATCTACAATGGGTAGTGTTGAATGATAATTAAAAAAATATGTTCATTCAGGCTAATGGCGTATTAATAACCACCTTTACGCTTGCTTTCTGGTAAGCCTGAAATACGGCCGCCCTGTTTGCTGGGATCTTTTGGAAACAGATCATACAGATCTTTAGAACCAATCTTTTCACCCCATGTTGCACTCATTTCTTTAATCATGGTGCGGGTATTGGGTTGCTTGCCGCCATTATTGATGTACTGGTCACGCAGGTAGTTAATAAGATCCCAGTGTCTGTCGGTCAGCTCAATCCCTTCTTCTGCTGCCATGTGTTTTGCCAGATCTTCACTCCAGTCATTAAAGTCGACCAGGTAACCGTTAGGGGTGGTTTCTATTTCTTTACCTTCAAAAGTAATGGCCATGAATCTGCTCCGTAAACTTATATTGGATAAAACATTATTAGATAAAATACGATAATAAAGTTAGGTTTATTATCACTAAAAACTTAATAAATTGAATAAGAAATAATATATTAGTTAAAAATAAAAAACACCTCTCAAAAGAGATAGGCTGTATATTTATTGATACAGACTAATCGGCGTTAACCGCGGTGATACCTTTCTGGGGGATGAATACCCCGCAGCCATAACTATAAAAATCACCTACCCCGTTTTCCTGCAGGAGAATCGATTCTTCAGGGCTGATGTCCGCTATCATCAGGCTGCGGGTTTTAATCGGGCCGCTGGGTGTGCTTAAAGTATGAGACTTGCCGCATAACATTTTACGCACATCAATATTCATGGCCTGGATCTGCTGGTAAATAACTTTTAAAAAAGCCTCTTCATCATTATCGGTGTCCGGAACATGGACATGACGAGAAACCAGTGTTGTTAAGGTGCTTAATAACTGCTGTTCAGATGGCCCGAACGTTAACTCAAAACCATCCACGGTAATTTTTTTGCCGGTTAAAGTTCGGGTATCTTCAATGCGGTGTCTGGGTACCCGCAGTTTCAGCCGGGTACGGCGGGAAAGCTGAATGACTTCATCTTCAAATTCATCAGAACGTATCCAGCCGTTTCCCGATTGCGGGATATAAATATGATGCACAGCACATTGAGATTCATCCTTGAACCAGGGTAGAAGTTCGTTAATGGCATTAGTCAGGGACCAGGCATGATCCAGTTTGATCTGTTTACAATCCAGTTTAAAGGATAAATCGACGACTTTATCCGGTGCCTGAAATTCCTGCGGCTTTTCTTCTTCACTCCAGAACATTAAATTCTCTCATAGATTACTATAACTATTTATAACAACGACTGATCCCATCTACAATGGGCATAACTGCTATTATTAGCAGTTATCGCTAATCAGGTTGGACTGGTAAATTTGGCTTCCAGATCCGATTCCCACTCATCAGGGGTATCAGGGAAGGGCGGTTTAATATCAATATCAAAAAACATTTCACCGTCACGCGCCCTGGACTGAATAAAACGGATGAGATCAGCATAGGATTCAAGTTGATGATTCTGTATTAAAACTTCACTTAAAATTAACATAGGAAAAGACTCAACAATTAATATGGGTTTAACATAAGACCAGGAGTTGTTATTTTCAAGGTCTCTGGACAGATGCTGTAATTATTACAGGTAAAACCATTATAGATGGAATGTCAGGAGGTAGACAAAGTAAAATACCATATTATAGAGGACGGATTCCGTTCCACCATAAGTGACTTGATTTGAAGTGATTTTATAAAGAATTTTAGAACTATTATAAAAGTAAAATAACCGATAAAAAAAGTGGGAATTTATAAGTAACTTAATGATATTAAAGGATAAAAGTAGCAGTCAAGGAGAGTGCTCCAAAAGATATATCCACAAGGGGATAGTGGTGTAGGGGGGATGCCTCCCAAAGGAAGGGTGTAATACTTTATTATTAAGTCCTAAAATACATTCCATTGTTTTTCGTGTGCCTTGTTAAAAATTAGATTATCGTGTATCTTTGCAAGGCTAAAGAATTCTGTTTATTACAGTTTATTACAGACAGTGTTCAGGAATTGCGGCTTGAATTAAAGACAGGCAGTATGCTCCAGACACTCTGAAATAAGATTACTAAGCGATATATTTGTTGGTAAAACCAACTTTACCTAAGGGAGAAAACCGTGCCTAAAGTCAAGATCTATGATACTCCGATGTTGGATGAGCTGGAAAATGGTGAATGGCCAAGCTTCATCAGCGGCATTAAGCGTTTAAGAGATGACCATCCGAATGAGCGTATCAATAATATGGTTAATGGCCTGCTGGGTCAGCTGGAACATTCTTATGAAACTCGTATGGGCTGGTGGAAAGGCGGTACCGTATCTGTATTTGGTTACGGCGGCGGTATTATTCCACGTTTCTCAGAAGTGGCTGAGCACTTCCCTGAGTCCAAAGAATTTCACACTGTACGTGTTCAGCCGCCGGCGGGTAACTTCTACACTGCTGATATTCTGAATAAACTGGCTGATGACTGGGAAGAGCACGGTTCAGGCCTGCAGACTTTCCATGGTCAGACCGGTAACATTATGTTTATTGGTTCTACTACAGATGAAATGCAGCCTTTCTTCGATAAGGTTAACTCTTACGGTTGGGACCTCGGTGGTGCCGGCCCCTGTGTTCGTACTGCGATGGCCTGTGTCGGTGCGGCCCGTTGTGAACACTCCTGTACTAACGAACACGGTTTAATGCGTCACCTGGTGAATGAATTCCAGGACGATCTGCACAGACCCGCTCTGCCCTACAAGTGGAAGATTAAAGTATCCGGTTGTCCGAATGACTGTACCAATGCCATTGAACGTGCTGATATGGCTGTGATTGGTATCTGGCGTGATGACATGAAAGTGGATCAGGAAGAAGTTAAAAAGTTTGTTGAAGCCAAGGGCCGTGACTACGTTATCGACAATGTCACTGACCGTTGTCCTGCCAATGCCATTAAACTCAATGACGACAACACTGTGGACATTAACAACCAGGAATGTGTTCGTTGTATGCATTGTATCAATGTTATGACTAAAGCCCTGGCACCTGGTGATGATACTGGTGTAAGCATTCTTATCGGCGGTAAGCGTACTCTGAAGATTGGTGACATGATGGGTACTGTGGTTGTTCCATTTATGAAAGTGGATACCATGGAGCAAATCGAAGCACTGGTTGAACTGACTGGTGAAATGATTGATTTC
>JALVDE010000515.1 GCA_027009375.1 Gammaproteobacteria bacterium | reverse complement strand
AGCCGCAAACTATTGAGATTCTGGAACAACGTCGGGGTATTTTTCAGCAGCGCCGGGACTTTCTGTATCCGCAGTTACTGGAACTGGGTTTTAAAATACCTGTTAAACCACAAGGCGCCTTTTATTTTTATTGTGACTGTTCTGCTCTGACCGATGACAGTATGCAGTTTGCCCATGATCTGCTGCACCAGAGCGGTGTCGCTATAACTCCGGGACTGGATTTTGGTGCTAATCATCCGGAGCGTTATGTTCGTCTGGCCTATACCCGTGATATTCCGGTGCTGCAGCAGGCGGTTGAACGAATGGCCGGTTTTTTAGCAGACAGGCGTGCAGGTTAATAAATCCCAGTGAAATTTAAAGAACCACTGATTAAAGCGACTCTGATAAAACGTTATAAGCGTTTTCTTGCCGATGTTGAATTAGAAGATGGACAGGTGCTTACAGTGCATACGGCCAATACCGGTTCCATGGCCGGCTGTGCTATTGCTGGAACCAGTGTATGGCTGAGCAACAGTCACAATCCAAAGCGTAAGTATCTTTACAGCTGGGAAATTGCATCAACCGAAAGCGGGCAGAAAATCGGCATCAATACCCATCTGGCCAATTCCCTGGTTAAAGAGGCTATTGAACAGGGCTGGATTAAGGAATTAAACGATTACCAGAGCATCCAGACAGAAGTGCCCTATGGTCAGGAAAAAAGCCGTATTGATTTATTAGTGACTCAGACCAGCGGCCAGCCATGTTATATTGAAGTAAAAAATGTCACAGCCAGCTTTGAGCCCGGTGTAGCGGCTTTTCCTGATGCTGTAACGGCCCGGGGAAGCAAACACCTGCGGGAACTGGAGTGGATGGTGCAGCAGGGATACAGGGCGATACTCTTTTTTTGTGTACAGCGGGAAGATTGTCAGACTGTACGGGTGGCTGATGAAATTGATCCCCTGTATGCACAGACGCTTCAGGAAGTCATGGCAAAAGGCGTGGAAGTACTGGCTTATGGCGTAAAGTTTCTGGAAGATAAAGACCAGCATCCCATCGGGATTATTCTGCAGAAGCGGCTGGAATTACAAGAGCGAAAATAAGGAACTCTAAATTTAATGTTTAAACCCCTCTCACTTTTTATTGGCTTTCGGTACACCCGGGCCAAGCGGCGTAATCAGTTTATCTCCTTTATTACCCTCAGTTCCTTTATCGGTATTGCCATTGGTGTCTGGGCGCTGATCACTGTACTGTCAGTAATGAACGGTTTTCAGTCTGAAATCCGTGACCGTATTCTGGGTATGGCTTCTCATGCCACCATCAGTGGTTTAAACGGCACCCTGGAAAACTGGCAGTCAATGGACAAACTTATTGAAAAACAACCTCATGTACTGGGATCTGCTCCCTATATTGTCAAGGAAGCTATGCTGACTAATAATTCCAATGTTAATGGTGCACTGGTCAGGGGTATTGACACCGAAGAAGAAAAAACAGTATCCGATGTCTCAAAACATATTTACAGAGGCAGTTACGAAGCCTTAAGTCAGCAGAAATACGGAATTATACTGGGGCGTTATCTGGCTCGCTCCATAGGT
>JALVDE010000514.1 GCA_027009375.1 Gammaproteobacteria bacterium | reverse complement strand
AAATCGATTTCCCCTGTTTTTTTTAAAATTTGAGCTATAGTTCACAACAGTGTGTAATAAAAGTGGAAGTTATAATGAGACTGGAAAATTCTTCAACAATATCGGCTGGTGGTTCAACTAAATCTGGGGAACAGTCCGAAGAAAAACGCCTGTACAAACGTTTTATGGGCATTATGCCGGCATTCCGGCATCGACTCAGTGGTGAAACTCACCTTTCCTGTGATGAAGACGGTTCCCTGGCACCGGTTCATCGTCTTGATACCCTGCCTGAACGCTGGCTCAGTTTTAACGATGATAAAACGGGGTGTACATTAAAGAAGCATATTGAAAAAGGCTATATTGTTATGGGACATTTTATGAATCAGAATGAAGCCACTCATCTTTTACCTCATTAGATTTACGCCATTGATTTTTCCTGTTTAAATACCATATCCTAGTACAGTCTTTTATAATAAACAGGAGAGTAATATGTACGGTATTCATATCACCGTTGACTGCGGTATGGACGAAGCGGAGCAGAAAACCCGTGAAGCTTTAAAAGCAGAAGGTTTTGGTGTTCTTACAGAAATTGATGTTAAGAAAACCCTGAAAGAAAAAATTGATGTGGATCGCAAGCCCTATAAAATCCTGGGTGCCTGCAATCCAAAACTGGCCAATGATGCTCTGAATGCTGAACCTGATCTGGGTCTTTTATTACCCTGTAATGTAATTATCCGTGAAGAAGAGGACGGCAGTACTACGGTAGCCATTGTAGATCCTGAATCCATGTTTACTGTAGTTGGAAAGCCTGAAATGGAAGCCCTGGCAAAAGATGTCCGGGTACGTTTTGAACGTATTATGGATGCCATTAAAAACGCCTGATTCAACTTGTGTTCCCACGCTCTGCGTGGGAATGCATGCCCACTCACAAAAAATTTTGCCCCTGACCGTAATTTATTTTATTATGTGTTTTAAATGACACAGCGAATTGAACAAATCAAACAATGGCTTAGCCAGAAATATCAGGCCGATATTGACCGCTTTGAGCCCGCTTCCAGCGATGCCAGTTTCCGGCGTTATTTTCGAGTCAGTTTTCAAAATTCAGTTTTCGAACAGCCTCTTCAGCAGTCATTTATTGTAATGGATGCACCGCCGGACAAGGAAGCGCTTACCCCCTTTATTGATATTGATCGTCAGATTGAACGGGTGGGTGTAAACGTGCCGCATATTTATGCCATAAATCGTGATGCCGGTTTTATTCTGATGTCGGATCTGGGTAATACTCCTTACCTGAGCATGCTCTGTACTGACTCTGGTGATGACTGGGCTGAAAAGCTTTATTCTGATGCCATGAGTGCATTGCTGGTGATGCAGCGTGGTATTCAGCGTGACAGTTTTGTGGCCATGGATACCCGGCTGCAGGATTACAGCAGTGCTTTGCTCAGACAGGAGATGCAGTTGCTGCCGGACTGGTATGCAAAAGTACACTGTCAGCAGGAACTGAGTGCAGAAGACGAGGCCGTTCTGGAACAGGCCATGAACCGGCTTATTGATTCTGCTCTGGAACAGCCGCAGGTGTTTGTGCATCGGGA
>JALVDE010000513.1 GCA_027009375.1 Gammaproteobacteria bacterium | reverse complement strand
TGACCTGACTTTTGGGCCGAGTGTTTTTTTACTGGTTATGACGCTGGTGTTAACCCTGGATTTCTTTTTTGCCAGGCATCTGTTCTGCAAATACGGCTGTTCTGTGGGGATGTTGCAGAGCTTTGCCTGGATGGGTAATCCCAGAGCACTTGTGATCGGTTTTGACAAGTCCAGAGCCAGTCTGTGCCAGTCCTGTGATAATGAATGTGATAAAGCCTGTCCTATGCGTTTACCGGTGAGGGGGATTAAGCGGGCAAAAATTACCTGTACTCAGTGTGGTGTCTGTTTAACGGCCTGTGATTCCGTGCAGGAAAAAGCTGCAAATAATGAACCCCGGGTTATTAACTGGGTAAGTGGTGATAAGGCGGTGGAAGTGGACAGAAAAGCTGCCGGCTTTGACATTAAACGCTTGAAAAAATCTACCTGAGTATATCTAATGCTGAATAATATTTAATGGAGCCGGTTACACTGAGCCAGATTGGTTTGGCGCATTTTTATAAACACTTTTTAAATTGTCAAAGGCCTGCCGAATTTCAATAAAATAGATGGGGTCGCCGCCTTTATCAGGATGATGTTGCTGGCAGAGGTGGCGGTACTGCTGCTGTATCTCCGGCCATTTGGCATTATTATCCAGCCGCAGGCAGGCCAGTGCTTCGGTTTTTTCTTCGCAGACCAGATAAGTATTCCAGAAACCTTTTAATAGTGCTTCGACATCGGCATCGTTGGTTTTATTAAAATACTGCCAGTCCCGGTAATACTGACTGAGTTTGGCAAAGGTGTGTTCAACTTCAAGTGTCTTGCCAGGCTGTAACCAGGAAGGCGTCTCTGCTACTGGATACAGTTTGATTTCCAGTGCAGAAATCTGCAGGTAGAGTTTCTGCTCAAGCAGTTCTTCATGCAGTTCGTACAGGGCATTCATAACCAGGAAATGCTTGCGAAACAGGGCCAGTTCATCACTGCAGCCTTCTACAAACTGGCTAAAGGCTTCACCGCCCAACAGTCGATGCAATTGATATTCTTTAAGTACGCCGTCGGTATTTTTAAGAATTTCCAGGATAGGGCGTTTTAAAGGATTATGCATTTTATTAAAAATTATTTTGGTTCATTCAGTTTGCTCAGCCAGAATTGTTGCTGATTGTTTGGGGGAGCATAAAAACTGTTTTTAAGCGGATCTTAATTAGAAATTTCGACTAAGGTCAGCTGGTTTCTGGAGTAGGCACCAGTATCAATATAGTGAATATTGCCAATTTTCTGAGGTTTGTCAAGGATGGTGTGTCCTGCATAAATTTCATCTACACCGCCAATGCTGTATTTTTTGGGTTTTACAGAATGAATGTATTTGCGTGAATATAATAAACTGTATAAAACCCGGGGCTTATTTAACTCTGCTTCCAGTGAAGGCCATTGAACCTCCTGAGGAATTTCAGCGTGAATAATGCCGATTTTTTTTCGGGATGATTTTATTTCCATGGCAAAAGGCAGTGCTGACAGTGCTTTTACCCAGGAATTTAATGCCGGGTATTTTTCGGTAATGGGCGTGTCATTAAGAATATCGTCATTAAGCTGCTGAATATGAACACCCAGGTAGTCTGCAACCCATTGACCGCCATTATGCATATGAAAACGAAAAGCATCGGCACGAAAAACCGGTGTGTTTTCATTGCACCAGTCCAGAAACATCTGCTCGTGATTACCCCGAATACAGTAAAACCAGTCCTGCTCTAGATAAAAAAGTGCTTTGGCGGAGTCACAACCCCGGTCTATGATATCGCCGACACTGAACAGGCGATCCTGCTGAGGATCAAAATTAACTGTTTGTAACTGTTCTTCAAGCAGGTCAAAACAGCCATGAATATCACCGCAGATAAAATCCCGTCCCCTGTTGTTTTTAAACAGGTACTGAACCCTGGATTGACTATAGTCCTGTTTGTAAAGTACGGAATGTTCCATAATGCCTGCTAATTGTAACCGCTATGTGTTTCTTTATATTGTTAATATCTGTTAATAAAATAAAGAAACACTATAAACAATAAAAATCTTAATGATATAGGGAACAGCCCTATTCTATATTTAGATTATACTTATATATTCAAATACTGGATGTAGGAATAGCCTGATTTACATCAGCTTAATGAAATCTTACTATAAAACCATAGAAACATTATTAGTAATTTAATTTTTTAAATTTGAGTAAGCAGGTATGGGATTTTTTCAGGAAATTGATGAGCAATATTTTGTAGAAGAAATATCTTATGACGATATGATGGCTATTCTGGAACATCAGAAACATGAACATGTGTCTGAAAATATACAGGACCTGTCCGTACAAAATCAGGAGCAGAATACTGAAGTAAAGGCGATTCCTGATCAGCAACAAACTGTACAGAAAATAACCAAAGCCGATGAAATTGCGCGTCGTATTGCAGAAAATGCCAATAAAAAACTGCCTAACTGGTTATTGAATCATTAGAATAACCAGTTAGTAAAAATTATTTAGTGTAGTAATTTACCCGCTTTAATGGATCCCCAGCGATTCTTTCGCATGTTCATAACTTCCCATAGCATAAGCCATAGATAATCCCTGTTTACGCATTAACTCCTGTGCAATAAAGCTGAATCGGCCATTACCACAGTAGAGTAGCATTAGTCTGTCTTTATATGAATTCAGATTACTGCCTTTTGCCATTTCATCCAGTGGAATGTTAACGGCGTTTTCAATATGCCCCTTTTCATAGTCTTCCCTGTCCCGTACATCTACAATAACTGCATCAAGATGCAGCAGTTTTTTGGCACGTTCAGGACTGATGGGCTTTTCTGTTAAACCCATGGAACGCATTAACTGTTCGTAAGCCCATGACAGCAGGCAGAAGTGATTGGCAAATACAATCACCTGCATGGAAACCAGCAGATAACCCAGAATATAGGCTACTGTACCACCGGTGCCCAGACCATCCAGAGTAAACTGGAATTCATTCCAGGGGAGTGTCTGAACCGTTGGGTCGGTGAGGAACATAAATGCTATGGTCGCATTCATAAAACCGGCACCCAGGCAGGCCAGACGACGCTGCAGGGGATTAGGCGGAAGTCTGACACCCTTAAATAGGGGCCGAACCAGGTTGTTATAAATAATATCAAAAGGATGCATGCTGGGGAAAAAGGCAGCAATGATCCCGGCTGCAGAAATAATAAAAAGAATAACAATATTATGATTAACCAGGCCGTAAAAGCCCAGTGCCATACATAGAAACGGGGTAAAGCGTAATCCCCAGTTCAGTGATTTTAATTCTGATGGTGTGTAGCTTTGAAAACCCTGTTGAAACAGATTCCTTTCCGATAGAGTCAGGTCGGATTGTTGTGACATAGAGAATTACACCTCATTTATTAAAATTATAGTTAGAATATATTGTTATTATGTCAGGGGAAGTGGGGTCCCCTTTAGAATTTTTTGATTTTTATTTTAGCATTCTGTACTGTTTTCAATATTAGTAAAATATCTATGCTTTGTCTAATTATTAAGGGAAAACCCTTTTTTTAATAAATTTTATGCTTGTAAATTGGTCCGGGTATTAGATAATAGTGGTTTTTCCTATTCAGAGAACTTTGAGTAATTCATGGAACAGATAAGTGATTCTATCAAGCTGCCACCCCACTCTATTGATGCAGAACAGTCTATTCTGGGCGGTCTGTTGCTTAATAATGACTCATGGGATCATATCGCCAGTATTGTTAATGAAGAAGACTTTTATCGACGGGATCACCGGATAATATTTAGAGAGATCAAGGGGTTAATTGAATCCGGTAAACCCTGTGATGTAGTTACTCTGTCAGAGCGTCTGGAGTCTAATAACCATATCGATGAAGTAGGAGGACTGGCCTACCTGGGCAGCCTGGTCAACAATACGCCCAGTGCCTCAAATATCCGTGCCTATTCAGAAATTGTCCGGGAACGGTCGGTTTTAAGGCAATTAATTCAAATCGGTAATGAAATTGCAGATAGTGCCTTTAATCCGGAAGGCCGAAACAGCGATGAAATCCTGGAAGCCGCCGAAAAAACCGTATTTGAGATTGCGGATAAAGGCGCCAATGCCGGAAATGATTTCAAGGGCATGACCGAGTTATTGAAAAAAACCGTGGACCGGATTGATGAGCTGTACCAGAGCGGCGGCAGTTTTACCGGCATTCCCACCGGCTTTACTGATTTTGACGGCCTGACATCCGGCCTGCAGCCGGCCGATCTGGTGATTGTTGCCGGGAGGCCGTCAATGGGGAAGTGTTTGTCCAAAGATGCGCAAATTGTACTCAGTGACGGGCGTGTTGTTAGTATTGAACGTCTGTATCAGCAAAAACAGGCAAACGTATTAACCCTAAAAAATGACTGGAAAATACATTTTTCCCGGGTGGATGCTTTTCTGGATGATGGCTTCAAGCCAGTTTTTAAAGTAAGAACCCGTCTGGGACGTGAAATTGAAACAACTGAAACCCATCCGTTTTTAACCCCTCAGGGATGGAAACCCTTAAGGGAATTAACAGAAAAAGTCAGAATTGCAGTACCCCGGACACTTCCTGTATTTGGTAAAAATAAAAAACGGGACTGTGAGGTTAAGTTATTAGCTTATTTATTAGGAGATGGTTCTTTAACTCAAAGTTCGCCCAGATTTACTAATGTTAATCCACAGATACAGCAGGATTTTATACAGGCGGTACATGATTTTGGCGGTTTAAAAGCGACACTAAAATATTATCCGGATCGGGCAAGCAGTATCGATATTTCTGCCGACAGGGACATTATCCAGAACAATCGTATTCAGTTTGCTGATTTATTAAAACAATCTTTATATGCAATGGGGCTGACTCAGGCACAATTTGCACATGAGATAGGGGTCGCTAAATCTTCTGTGCATTACTGGCTACGAGGTAAAAATACACCTTCAGATAATATTGTGGAGAAAATCAGTTCTTTTTTAAGAATTTCAAAAGAACAGCTGCTGCCGGCTGGAAGGGCACTGAGCTCGAAGAACAGTCAGAATGCCTTAACTCAATGGTTAGCAGAACTGGGTTGTCTGGGTAAAACGGCACATCATAAAACAATTCCCGAACTGGTTTTTGAACTGCCCCGAAAGCAATTAGCACTGTTTTTAAATCGCTTATTTGCAACCGATGGCTGGGCGACCTGTTTAAGCTCAGGTCAGGTTCAGATTGGATACTGCAGTGTCAGTGAAATAATGGCCAGACAAATACAGCATCTGCTGTTAAGATTTGGTGTTATTGCCAAACTGCGTTCCAGAAAGGTCAAATTCAAAGAAAATAACTTTCATGCCTGGCAACTGGATATTACCGATTTACACTCAATGGAAGTATTTGCACAGGATATAGGAATATTTGGTAAACAGGATGCCGTTCAGTCAGTGCTGGATATCATTAAGAATAAAACCTATAAAACAAACTACGATACTCTGCCTGCAGAATTCTGGAAAGATATTGAGCGACTCAAGGGTGATGAATCGTGGGCTTCTCTGGCCAGACGTGCGGGACTTGAAAGTACCTCTAATCTGCATGTTGGTAAGCGTTCTATATCTCGTTCAAGGTTTAAAAAACTGGCGCAAGCCTTAAATGTTCCATGGCTAAAAGAACTGGCTGATAGTGATATCTATTGGGATGAAATTATCAGTATTGAGCCTGCTGGTATTAAACAGGTTTATGATCTCACGATAAATAAAACCCATAATTTTATAGCCAATGATATCTGTGTACATAATACCACCTTCGCTATGAATCTGGCAGAAAACGCAGCTATTGATGCCGGTGTCGGGGTGGCAGTGTTCAGTATGGAAATGCCGGCAGAATCCCTGACTCTGCGTATGTTGTCTTCACTGGGACGTATTAACCAGACCAAGGTTCGTTCAGGACAACTGGATGAAGATGACTGGCCAAGACTGACCTCTGCGGTTTCTATTTTAAACGAAGCTAATATCTTTATTGATGATACCCCAGCCCTGTCACCTACAGAAATGAGGGCCAGGGTCAGACGCTTAAAGCGTAAGCATAATATCGGCCTGATTGTAGTGGATTACCTGCAGTTAATGCAGGTGAAAGGCGGTTCGGAAAACCGGGTAAATGAAATATCAGAAATATCCCGGGGACTAAAGGCTCTGGCCAAGGAAATGAACGTGCCGGTTATTGCATTGTCTCAGCTTAACCGCGGCCTGGAACAACGGCCTAACAAGCGTCCCGTTATGTCGGATCTTCGTGAATCCGGTGCCATTGAGCAGGATGCAGATTTAATTGTATTTATTTATCGGGATGAAGTGTATAACGAAGACAGTCCGGATAAGGGTACAGCGGAAATTATTATCGGCAAGCAGCGTAATGGTCCTTTGGGTACGTCACGACTGACTTTTCTGGGGCAATATACCCGTTTTGAAAACCATGCCTCTATTGATTATGAAGACTAGAGGCTGAAGCTTAATATGCACCAGGTTCGAGCCAGAATCCGTTTAGCCGCACTTAAGCATAATCTGGATGTGGTAAAAAAACTGTCCCCGAAAAGCTGTATTGTCTCGGTTGTAAAAGCCAATGCTTACGGGCATGGTATTACAGAGGCAGCCCGGGCATTGCAGGACAGTGATGCTTTTGCCGTGGCACGAATGGATGAAGCCCTGTTTTTACGTCAACAGGGTATCGATAAAATTATTTTTCTGCTTGAAGGGGTTTATGAACAGGACTGTTATAAACTGTGTGAACAGCATCATTTAATCCCGGCCGTTCACTGCATGGAGCAGTTTCAGTGGCTGCAGAATTATTTTTCTGAAAATAATAACAGCTCACTCACTTACTGGCTGAAACTGGATACCGGAATGCATCGGCTGGGTTTGCAGAAAACGGAGTTAAATCATCTGAGTGATCTTCTGCAGGCACTGCCGGATAATAGAAAACCTGCAGGGATTATGTCCCACTTTGCCTGTGCGGATGAAATAAATAATCCCTTTAATCAACAGCAGCTGGAATTGTTTGAACAATTAACAGTCTTACCTTTTAAAATACAGCGCAGCATGGCTAATTCAGCGGCTATTATTGCCATGCCGAAAAGTCATTATGACTGGATCAGACCGGGCATTATGCTCTATGGGGTTTCTCCTTTTGAGGACCGGGCGTTTAAGGAGGCTGCCGGAAATTCTGAGCTGGAGCTAAAACCCGTTATGACTCTGGAGTCAGAACTCATTGCTGTTAAACACCTGAAAAAAGGGGACTGTATCGGTTATGGTTCCAGCTGGTGTTGCCCGGAGGATATGACTATCGGTGTAGTGGGTATTGGTTATGGTGACGGCTATCCTCGTCATGCCCGCCTGGGTACGCCGGTTTTAATGCATAAACATCGACTGCCTTTAGTTGGCCGGGTATCCATGGATATGGTCACTATAAATTTACAGGCCCTGTACCAGCATGGTATTACCCCCGCATTAGGAGACAGGGTCATTTTATGGGGTGAGGGACTGCCCGTTGAACAGGTCGCACAATGTTCAGACACCATTGCCTACGAATTATTATGTCAGATAACCCAGAGAGTAACGATTGAATATGAGTAATAAAACCATCTACCTTAAGGACTATCAGCCGCCGGCTTATGTTATTAACCGTACTGATCTGAATTTTGAACTGGAAGCTGAAGTACAGAAAGAATCTGCTCAGGGTTCGGTAACCGATATTGTTACTATTGTTAAAAGCCGTCTGGAGATTTTACGCACTGATAATGCTAAAGCCGGTGATTACTCATTAAGACTGCATGGTCAGAACCTGGATTTACAGTCGGTGCAGATTAATGGACAGTCGCTGACTGACAGCGATTATACACTGGATGATGAGGGGCTTACCCTGCATGAAGTACCCTGGTCTTTTGTTCTGGAAACGGAAGTCTGGATCAAACCAGAGCAGAATAAGGCTCTGGAAGGCCTGTATCAGTCCAGTGGCAATTTCTGTACTCAGTGTGAGGCTGAAGGTTTCAGACGTATTACCTATTATCTGGATCAGCCGGATATTATGTCGGTTTTTTATACCACCATTATTGCCGATAAAAAGAAATATCCGTATTTACTCTCTAATGGTAATTTAATTGAGAAGGGTAAAGTAGATGATCAGCGGCATTTTGCCAGATGGCATGATCCGTTTCGTAAGCCCAGCTATTTATTCGCCCTGGTAGCTGGTGATCTGCTCAAAGTTGAAGACCAGTTTACCACCCTGTCCGGCCGTAAGGTGAAACTGGAGTTATTTGTAGAAAAACAGAATAAACACAAATGTGCTCATGCCCTGGAATCCCTGAAAAAAGCCATGCGCTGGGATGAGCAGACCTTTGGCCTGGAATACGATCTGGATGTGTATATGATTGTAGCGGTTGAAGATTTTAATATGGGGGCAATGGAAAACAAGGGACTGAATGTTTTTAATGCCAAGTATGTTCTTGCGGATCCGCAAAGTGCTACTGATGCAGATTATGAGGGTATAGAAGGGGTCATCGGTCATGAGTACTTTCATAACTGGACCGGTAACCGGGTCACCTGTCGGGACTGGTTTCAGCTAAGTCTTAAAGAAGGCTTAACGGTATTTCGGGATCAGGAATTTACCTCGGATATGCAGTCCCGGCCGGTAAAGCGTATTGATGATGTGCGTATTCTGCGGGCACATCAGTTTGCAGAGGATGCCAGTCCCATGGCCCATCCTATTCGCCCGGCTCAGTATATGGAAATAAATAACTTCTATACGGTCACAGTCTATAACAAAGGTGCCGAAGTTATCCGTATGATCCACACTGTATTAGGACGGGAAAACTTCAGAAAGGGCATGGACCTGTATTTTGAACGGCATGACGGTCAGGCAGTCACCACAGAAGATTTTGTGGCCGCCATGGCTGATGCCAGCGGTATGGATCTCAGCCAGTTTGATGCCTGGTATAACCAGGCCGGGACACCTAAAGTTCAGGTTAAGTCCGAGTATCTCCCGGAGCAGAAAAAATTTGTTCTGACTCTTAAGCAACATTGTGATATGACTCATTATGAAGAGTTAAATAGTCCGGATTTAAAGGTTAAGGCACCGTTTTATATTCCTCTAAAAACCGGCTTGCTCAACAATAAGGGACAGGAGATAGCTGAACAGACTCTGGCTTTAACGGATTATGAACAACGCTTTGAGTTTAATGAGATTGAAGAAGAACCGGTATTATCCATATTAAGGGATTTTTCGGCACCGGTTATTCTGGAATATCCGGATGATTTGTCAGCGGCACAGTTAAGTAGTAATCGAGCCTTTTTAATGGCTTATGATACTGACCCTTTTAACCGCTGGGAAGCCGGTCAGCAGCTTGCCAGTCAGTTAATCCTGGATGCTGTTAAACAGCAGGCGGGAAAGGGCACACTTAATAATGCTTTTGATAATGAGATGCTGGAGCAGTTTATACATGGCTGTAAACAGGTATTAACCGACAAAAAACTGGATAATGCCCTTAAGTCGCAGGCACTGCTTCTGCCGGCAGAATCTTATCTGCTGGAACAACTGGAAGTGGCTGATGTGGATGCGGTTTTTGATACCCGCAAACAACTGAGGCTGATTATAGCAGCGGAACTGGACGCTGAGTTTAAAGAGTATTATCAGTCGCTTGCTACTCATACCGCTTATCAGTTTAATGCAGATGCAGCAGGTAAGCGCAGCCTGAGAAACCTGTCCCTGGCCTATCAGATGGCCAGAGGGGATGAACAGGCTGCCAGACTGGGCTATCAGCATTTTACTGATGCGGATAATATGACTGATACCATGGCGGCCCTGTCACAACTGGCGCACATTGAATCTGATTATACACAACAGGCACTGGACAGCTTTGAAAATACCTGGGCTGATGACTCCCTGGTTATGGACAAGTGGTTTATTGTGCAGGCATCAGCACAGCATGATAATGTGCTCGACAGGGTTAAACAGCTGATGACGCATCGCTGTTTTGAATTTAAAAATCCCAATAAAGTCCGGGCATTAATAGGTACCTTTGCTGGTGCTAATTTAAAAGCTTTCCATAATAAGGACGGTTCCGGTTATCGCTTTGTTATGGATCAAATTCTGGCACTGGATAAATTCAATCCGCAGATAGCGGCCCGGCTGGTTAAAATATTCAGCCGCTGGAAACGCTATGATGATCAGCGTCAGACATTGATGCAGGCCGAACTGCAAAGAGCGGCCGGAGAAAAACTGTCACCTGATGTTTATGAAATTGTTACCAAAAGTCTGGATAACTAAATGAACATTCGCTGGCCGGTTTTCCGCTTAATTGTTTGCCTGTTATTAAGTGCTTTCCCGGTATTGCTGTCAGCCAATGCTGAGATGCCCCGAAATATTATCTTTTTTATCGGTGATGGTATGGGGCTGTCTCAGATCAGTGCAGCCCGCATAATCAATGGCCATCTGAACCTTGATCAACTGCCGCTGACCGGTATACAGACCACTTATTCAAATAATGAACTGGTGACCGACTCAGCGGCTGCCGGTACGGCCCTGTCCACCGGTTATAAAACCGATAATGGGGTAATTGCTCTAAGTCCTGACGGCAGACCGCTTAAAACCCTGTTTGAATACGCCAAAGAAAAAAATATGTCCACGGGACTGGTGGTAACCTGTTCAGTGACTCATGCGACACCGGCGGTATTTGTGGCGCATACCGACAGCCGGAAAAATCAGCTGACCATTGCACGACAGATAGCAGAAGGGGATACCGATGTGATTCTGGGCGGCGGCCTGGGTTATTTTTTGCCGCATAGTAATCCTAACAGCTATCGTTATGATGAGCTGGATCTGATTTCGTTCTTTAATAAACAAGAGCTTAATCAAAAAGGGGCTGGTCAAAAAAAATCAGGTCAAAAAACAACCGTGGTGTTTAATTTACAGCAGTTTAATAATGTTGGTGAGGTTAAGCGTCTGGTGGGCCTGTTTGCCCGAAAACACCTGCCTAAAGTCAGTCAGAATCGTCAGCCTTCTTTAGCCGATATGACCCGAAAGGCTCTGCAGATCCTGTCCGGAAATCCGCAGGGATTTGTATTAATGGTTGAAGGTTCACAAATTGACTGGGGCGGACACCAGAATGACCAGGCTTATATGCTGTCTGAATTAGTTGATTTTGATAAGGCCATTGCCGTAGCACTGGAATTCAGCAAAACCCATCCGGATACCTTAATTCTGGTCACAGCTGATCATGAAACAGGCGGCTATGCGATTCATAATGGCTCAATAAAAGAGCAAAAAGTGACGGATTCTGCATTTACCACCCGCCATCATACCGCAACCATGGTGCCTGTTTTTGCAACAGGAACAGGCAGTGAAGCTTTCTCCGGCATTATGGACAATACCGATATTGGTAAAACCCTTATTGAGTTTGTAAACAGGGCATCAGCAATACCGGAAAAATAAAAAAGGGAAAGCAGAAGGAAAGGGGGATAACCTCCTGCCGAGCAAGTGCTATTGCACCCGTCCCATAACTGTAAAGCTCTTGATAAAAGGACCGGCCATACGCGGATCTTTTATCATGGCTTTATAATCGCCAACGGCAAATTTTAATTTGCGGGTAGTATAGGCAGCACCCAGTCCCATCATGCCCATTTCTTTCTGCATCCACTCTTTCCAGGCCGTTTCTCTGGCGCGTAAATCCCAGTTGGCCTGTTCACCATTATAACTGCCGGCAGATACGGCCCTGCCGTTTTCAACATTAATGACTCCGCGAGGCTGCTCATCACCATCAAAGCCATAGGCGATAGTAGAACTGAAACCTATTTTTTCCAGAGCTCCTGACAGGTTATTTTCATTATTCCATTCATCCATGAATTTTTTCATCCACTGATCTGAAAAAAGTTCCATAATACTCTCCTTTGGATACCATAATATGTGTTAGGAACAATACGGTTTATGTGTTATTTTTTATAATGACCGGATTTAAAAACCAGTTGTGTATTGTTACTATCTATAATAATACAGATTGAATATAATTAAAACACCATTTGCTAATATTCTTATATAGATAAGGGTAATCCCCAAGCTCAAAAACTGATAAACTTCACCTTAAAACCTACAACCTGTTATGGAAAATACCCAGTGGCAAAAATAAAATCAGTGTATGTCTGCAGTGAATGTGGCGCAGAGCATAGTAAATGGCAGGGACAGTGCAGTGAATGCGGTAACTGGAATTGTCTGGCGGAAACCATTGCACAGGCTGCATCCAGACATAATAAACTCCCCCGTCATGAAGGCTATAGCGGCCACCTGTCTGAAGTACAGACACTGGATCAGATCAACCTGGAAAAACTGCCCCGCATCCATACCGGTTCACAGGAGCTGGACAGGGTTCTGGGCGGCGGTATTGTAGCGGGTTCTGCGGTTCTGATTGGCGGTCATCCCGGTGCCGGAAAAAGTACCCTGTTATTACAGACCTTATGTGAACTGGCAGAACGTATGTCGGCACTGTATGT
This sequence comes from Gammaproteobacteria bacterium, assembly GCA_027009375.1. GTDB lineage: Bacteria > Pseudomonadota > Gammaproteobacteria > GRL18 > GRL18 > JANELJ01. The sequence continues at coordinate 2,634 of JALVDE010000513.1, read as the reverse complement.
TACCGGTGAAGAATCATTACAGCAGGTGGCTATGCGGGCTAAACGCCTGGGCCTGCCGGATAAAAATCTCCAGCTGTTATCAGAAACCAGTGTAGAAGCCATTTGCGAAACGGCACGCAAACTTAAGCCCAGGATCCTGGTAGTGGATTCCATTCAGGTGGTGCATGTGGAAGATATCCAGTCGGCACCGGGCGGTGTCTCTCAGGTGCGTGAAAGCGCTGCTTATCTGACCCGCTTTGCCAAGCAGAATAATATCGCTGTGTTTTTAATTGGCCATGTCACCAAGGATGGTAACCTGGCCGGCCCCAAGGTGCTGGAACATATGATTGACTGTTCTATTATGCTTGAGGGTAATAATGACAGCCGTTTCAGAACCCTGCGTGTGCAGAAAAACCGCTTTGGCGCGGTTAATGAGCTGGGGGTGTTTGCCATGACGGATAGAGGGCTGCTGGAAGTTAAAAATCCGTCAGCTATTTTTCTTTCCCGCAGTGAAGAAATCAGTGCCGGCAGTGTGGTCATGGTGATATGGGAAGGCACCCGTCCTCTGCTGGTTGAAATCCAGGCGCTGGTGGATGATTCGCAATTAAGTCATCCCCGGCGTGTGGCGGTAGGGCTGGATCAGAACCGTCTGGCTATGCTGCTGGCTGTGCTGCATCGTCATGGTGGTCTGCAGGTTGGTGATCAGGATGTTTTTGCTAATGTGGTCGGCGGCGTTAAGGTTAATGAAACCTCAGCAGACCTGGCTCTGCTGCTGGCGATTGTGTCCAGTTTCAGAAACCGGATTTTATCGCCGGAGCTGGTGGTCTTTGGTGAAGTCGGTCTTTCCGGTGAAATCCGCCCGGTACCCAGTGGTCAGGAACGCCTCTATGAAGCCGCCAAGCATGGTTTTAAAAAGGCCATTGTGCCGTTTTCAAACCGTCCTAAATCAAAGCTGGAAGGCATGGAAGTAATTGCCGTTAAAAATCTTTCCGAAGCGTTAATCGCCATGTCGTAAATGACACCGGATCAGATTTTTCTAATCAATATAAAACAGTACATTGGTTTTTCCCACTGCAATATAGCTGTTATTGTCCAGCCTGAAGCTTTTTTCACCAATGCTTTTTTTATTGACTTTAGGTGGTTTCCCCTGCAGCCAGGAAAGGTAAAAGCCGTCATGACGATTGGAAATCAGGGCGACATGCTTACCGCTGTCATCCGCAATATTCATCATATTCTGTTTAATCTGCTGAGTATTCCCAAGCTTGCTGCCGTTAAGGTATTGTATCCAGCCGGTACCGGTATGTGTAATGGGTTTTTCCGGTTCTCTGGGGACGGCCTTATGTTTTTCGTTACGTTCATCAAAGGTAAATATCAGGGTGTGTTTGCCCAGTTTAATATGGTCGCCGTCAGATAATTCGGTTTCGTTTTCAACAGGCTGGTTTTTAATAAAAATCTCAGCACTGTCATCCACAGGTGTTATCTTATAGCTGTGATTACCGGCCATATAGGAAATTCTGGCATGATGTTCCTTAACCGCAAGGCTGTCGATATGAATATCACAGTCCGGAGCGTGACCGATTAAAAATTCCTGGTGCTGGTTTAACTGGTGGATACTTAAGATCCGGTCTTTAAATAACAGGCTTACCTGGGACAATGTTGTCGGTCCTTCAATTTAATACTGATAATTAATGATTACAATAAACTTTTGAATCTAAATATAGTTTAAATAAGAGGATTTTCCATGCTCTGGTTCACAAAGTTTATGTTTAGTTTTCGGCCTGAGTATTGTTGTAAATGGTCTGCTGATGCAGGCGTGGAGATATTTTAACGGTTTTAACCGTATTGCCGTTGATTTGAAGAATTTCAATGGGGTAGTCATCGATGAGCACACTGGTGCCGGGTTCAGGAATGGATTCCAGGTATTCCAGGATCAGGCCGTTAATGGTTTTAGCACCCCTGGTTGGTAAAAACCAGTGCATAATACGGTTAAGCTCCCGAATATTAGCACTGCCGTCTACCAGGACGGTACCATCCTCCTGTGGATGAAGTTCTTTCATCAGGGTATCGGAAGGATCAGTGGTAAATTCTCCCACAATTTCTTCCAGAATATCTTCCAGTGTCACCAGTCCCTGAATATCACCATACTCATCAACCACCAGAGCCGTGCGGCGTTTATTATGCTGAAAATTAAGCAGTTGCTTGTTCAGAGGCGTGGCCTCGGGAATAAAATAACAGGGGGCAATGACTTTTCTTAAGGCTTCTTTTCCGGCATCAGGACTGGAAATAACGGACAGTGCCTTGCGCAGGTGTAAAAAACCAAAGGTATGATTAATATCACCTTCAAAAACCGGCAGGCGGGTATGCAGACTATTGGTCAGGTCATTGAGTATGACTTCCCATTCGTCTTCCATATCAATGCCGACAATATCATTCCGGCTGACCATAATGTCTTCTACTCGTACCGCTTCCAGATCCAGAATATTAAGCAGCATTTTCTGGTGTTTAACCGGGATCATGGAGCCGGTTTCATTCACAATGGTGCGTAATTCCTCCGGACTGAGGGAATCATTATTGCCCGGTTTATGGATACCTAATAAAGCCAGCAGACCATTGGTTATGGTATTAATACCTAATACCAGGGGATAAAACAGCCAC